>NZ_BLRL01000005.1 GCF_015082335.1 Moritella sp. F3
CTATAAGTGTATTCAATGTATATATATAAATAGAACGCAGTTATTCAATATCACTTTTTGGTTATTATTAAGTGATTTGATATCAATAGCATTCATCAATTTCATATTATTCATAAATTAAAAGAATCCGTCTGTATGGGAAGATCTCTAGTAATTGTGGAATCGCCAGCAAAAGCGAAGACCATCAATAAATACCTTGGCAAAGACTACATTGTTAAATCAAGTGTTGGTCACGTGCGTGATTTACCGACCAGTGGTGGCGCAGCCAAAAAAAGAGCGGGTGCCCCGACTCTTGCTCAGCAAACTAAAGGCATGACGCCTGAAGCAAAAGCTGCATTTAAACAAAAACGTGACAAAAAAGCGTTATATTCTCGTATGGGCATCGATCCTGAAAATGACTGGGCAGCAACATATCAGATCTTGCCTGGTAAAGAGAAAGTCGTCGCAGAGTTACAACAATTAGCTGAAAAAGCAGACATTGTTTATCTCGCAACCGATTTAGACCGCGAGGGGGAAGCTATTGCATGGCACCTGCGGGAAATTATTGGTGGTGATGATTCTCGTTTTCAACGTGTTACGTTTAACGAAATTACGAAGACTGCGATCCAAGAAGCATTTGAACAACCATCAGAACTGAACATTGATTGTGTTAACGCACAACAAGCGCGTCGTTTCTTAGATCGTGTTGTTGGCTATATGGTATCACCGTTACTTTGGCAAAAGATCGCCCGCGGTTTATCAGCTGGACGTGTTCAGTCGGTAGCTGTGCGTTTAATCGTAGACAAAGAACGTGATATTAAAGCATTCATCCCAGAAGAGTTTTGGGACATAAATACCGACTTAGTCACTTCACTTGGTGAAGCATTACGTGTCGAAGCGGTTAAATATGCTGGTGAAGCTTTTAAACCTGTTAATGAAGCGCAAGCGACGAAAGCGGTTACTGACTTACAAAATGCCAGTTATTCGTTATTAAAACGTGATGACAGAGCAACGAGCAGTAAACCAAAAGCACCCTTTATTACGTCAACGCTACAGCAGGCTGCAAGTACGCGCCATAGCTATGGCGTTAAACGTACGATGGGCTTAGCGCAGCGTTTATATGAAGGTGGTTACATTACCTATATGCGTACCGACTCAACAAACTTGAGTAAAGATGCTGTAGAAAGTGCCCGCGGTCTCATTGAAACAAAATACGGTAAAGAGTATTTACCTGAAGAGCCGAATTTATACGGTTCTAAGAAAGGCGCGCAAGAAGCCCATGAAGCGATCCGACCTTCTGATGTCAACGTGATGTCAGGTGATTTACAAGGTATGGATGATGATGCGAAAAAATTATATGAATTAATTTGGCGTCAGTTTGTTGCTTGTCAAATGGTACCTGCGCAATACGATTCAACTAAATTGACGATTGCTGCTGGCGAGTATCAGCTTACCGCGAAGGGACGTACTATGCGTTTCCCTGGTTGGACTAAAGCACTGCCACCAATGAGCAAAAAGTCTGAAGATGAAAATAATCTTCCGGTACTTGAAGCGGGTGAAAAACTTGAGTTGATTGCGGTAGATCCATTACAGCATTTCACTAAGCCGCCTGCGCGTTTTAATGAAGCGTCGTTGGTTAAAGAATTAGAAAAACGTGGTATTGGTCGTCCGTCTACGTATGCGTCGATTATCACGACAATTCAAGATCGTGGTTATGTGAAATCTGAAAACCGTCGTTTCTTCGCTGAGAAAATGGGTGAGATCGTTACTGAACGTCTAACCGAAAGCTTTGAAGAGCTAATGAACTTCGATTTCACCGCGAGCATGGAGTCTCAACTTGATGGGGTTGCTGAAGGCAAGCTTAATTGGATTGATGTACTGAATGAATTCTTTGGTGACTTCAAAAAACAACTAATCACAGCGGGTGCTGAAGTAGCTGAAGGCGGTATGCGCTCTAACGAAATGGTTATCACGGATATTGAATGTCCGACATGCCAACGTGAGATGGGTATCCGTACCGCTACAACGGGTGTATTCCTAGGTTGTGTTGGTTATAACTTGCCACCAAAAGAACGTTGTAAGAAAACGATTAACTTGGTATCAGGTGAAGAAGCGATTGATCTGCTTAATGAGAATGCTGAAACTGAAGCGCTTATGGCAAAACGTCGCTGCCCTAAATGTAGCACTGCAATGGATAGCTACCTGATTGACGAAACACGTAAACTGCACGTTTGTGGTAATAACCCTGAATGTACTGGCTACGAAGTCGAGAAAGGTGAATTTAAGCTAAAAGGCTATGATGGCCCTGTCGTTGAATGTGACCGTTGTATGAATGATATGCAGCTTAAAAATGGCCGTTTCGGCAAATATATGGGCTGTACTAACGAAGAATGTAAGAATACGCGTAAGATCCTGAAAAGTGGTGAAGTTGCGCCGCCAAAAGAAGATCCTGTTTTCCTTCCTGAATTGGAATGTGAAAAATCGGATGCTTACTTTGTGCTACGCGACGGTGCTGCTGGTATCTTCTTAGCGGCGAATACCTTCCCTAAATCTCGTGAGACCCGTGCTCCCTTGATTGAAGAGTTAGTGCGCTTCAGAGACCGCATTTCAGAGAAGTTCTATTACTTAGCTGATGCGCCAGCGCAAGATCCTGCTGGTAACAAAGCGATTGTCCGTTTTAGCCGTAAAACCAAGGAACAATATGTGATGACCGAAGTGGAGAAGAAAGCTACGGGTTGGACAGCGCATTACATCAATGGCAAATGGGTTGAAGAAGAGAAGAAGAAAGTAGCTAAGAAAGCAGTTAAAAAAGTAGCGAAGAAAAAGCCTGCCACTGAAAAGTAGCTCGTTTATTTGATCCGCGTTTACGCTGTGTCGTCCTGACGATATAAGTTTATAAGATACCTCAGCTTGCTGGGGTATTTTTTTGCCTGAGAATAATGATATGTAGTAATGAGAGATTAGCGCCTTATTTTAAGTTTCGTGAGCAAAGTCTAAATATTGTCAGTATTACGCAACTTATATACATTAATAACAAACCTTGTTAAAAATTAATACTATTCTAATCTTAGTACTAGGCTATAACCCTAAATACATAGCTTAAATTACATTTAAATGAATTCAGTTTAAATTTGTTGGAACTTTTAGTTGTTTTGCGGTTCTTACTCATTAGAAAAACAAATATATGTGATCAACAGAGTAAATCTAAACTAGTGTCGCTGTAAGAAAATAGTCATAAATGCTGCTTTTTTAAACATTTAGTTTGCAATAAAACCTTTCAACAAGAGTTTAAACTCCTCATTGTCAAGCATTTTGTTCTTGTCATACCTTTTTATGTGCCCGTGATCTTATTTTTGATCTCTTCTTGATTTTCCTTATAGTTTTCATGAAATTATTATGACTATAATCTATACCAAGTTTTAAGCGTAGTTGTTAAACCTTTATTCATTTGAATTACTTCAGATGAAACCTTGGATTAACCATTACTTGTTAGAATACATTAACTCTTGGACTAACCAATCATTACCAGGTGGAATAATCTCAGCGAGATATTCAAGTAATGAATGAGTTAACTTATAAATCATAAAGGATTTCAAAAATGAAAAAGACTATTCTTGCTTCTGCAATCTTATTAGCTGGCGCTGCAAACGCTGCTGAAGTTTATAGCAACGATGACACAACTATCTCTCTAGGTGGTTCTTTCCGTGGTAACGTTGTTGTTAACAGTTCTGATGACGTTAAATTCCAAGATGCTGGTTCACGTTTCGATATTAAAGCAGTTAAAGATATTGAAGATGGTCTTAAAGCTTTCGGTCATTTAGAAGTTAAATATAGCGGTAGCACTGGCGATACGCTATATATGCAAAAAGCGATTGTTGGTTTAGAGCATGACGTATACGGTACTGCTACTCTAGGTAAACAAATGGGTCTGAATGATGACTTAGTAATGAACGATTTCTCTTACGAGAACGGTGTTTATAACGAAGATAATGCTTTATTTGGTTCTGATTCAGAAGACCAACTTAAATATGCTAAATCATTCGGCGGCGCATCTGTAGTTGTTTCATTAATGGACCAAGATACTTATGCTATCGGTGGTACTTATGAAGTTGCTGGCTTAACAGTTGGTGGTTCTTACAATATTGCTAATGACCGTACAGTTAATGCAGTTGTTGTAGATAACTCTACTTATATCGTAGGTGCTCAATACTCACTTGACGCATTAACGTTAGGTGTTCAATACCAATCAAGTGAAGTTGGTAGCGAAGATTTCTCTGCATATGGTCTAGGTGCTCATTACCAATTAGGTCAAGCTGGCGTATACGCTATGTATGATGTACTAGATGGTAAATTTGATGATTCAGTACTTAAAGGCGACGGTTCTATCATCGTTCTAGGTGCTGATTATGAACTTGTTAAAGACGTTAAAGCATACGTAGAATTCGATTCAAGTGATTTTGATGTAGATGGTTCTGCTTCATCTGACTCTGATGAAAAAGTTACAATCGGTGCTCGTGTATACTTCTAATCAACTCTGTTGATTCGTTGCTATAAACAACACTGATTATGAAACCGCACACTGTAAAGTGTGCGGTTTTTTTTTAAGTATAAATTGTACAACTGCTTAGCCGTCATCTCGATTTACAGTTGAGATATGTAATCCAATCTATTCGTTTCTGTTGATTGTATTCACCAAGATCGTCATTAAAAATTAATAATAGCTGTTTTTCGTTATATCATTCGTTCATAAACTTTTGATACTATAGTTATTCTTATCCTATTCTTATAAAAAATAATTGGTATTGCTATGCACAAGATTATTCGTTTAAGTGTCTCCAGCCGTATGGTTGCCACACTATTTATTGGCATGCTGTTGATGCTAAGTAATATTCCATTAGTGCATGCGAATGATGCCGTTTATTTATCACCAGACTATGCTGCTGAAAATAACTTACCAGTAAGCAATACTGTCGCGCAGGGCGCAGGTGATGAGCAACAATCAACAGCTCAACCTCCAGGTCGTAAGCGTGGTGGTCATGAAAATAGAATAACCGATGAAGAGCGAACCTGGCGTGTTTTAGGTTCTGGAAAACAATGGGGTAAAGATAAAGAATATCACTATAAAAATGATGATATGGCGCGTTTTATTTTCTTAATGGATGCAAAAGACCGTAAGAATAAGTTATTGGCTAGCTTGGCTTTGTGGCCCGATCATCAAGAAAAATTGATTAATAATCTGACCGACGGCCAAGGTGCTGCTCGTTTCTCATCTTTATTTACTATTTTTGTATTGATGCTGGTTTGTGGTTTTATTGTAGAGCGTATCGCCAGTCTTAAAATGGATTCTTTTTCTGAAGGTGTTGCTAAAGAAAAAGACAGTAGTTTCAAGGAGAACCTTGATTATTTATTAATGCGTGGTTTTTTCCAATATGTTGGTATCGCAATTTTTGCTTTAACAGCCGCGCTGATTGCTATTTATAACTACGCAGAAACAGACCCATTCCGACTACTCAGCCTGCATGCTTTAGGTTTAGTTGTAAAAATAAGATCGCTTACAGTGATATTAAGGCTGATCTTTGCACCCTATGCTCGCGGTAATCGACTATTTAAAATAGATTGTGAATCGGCAAGTCGCTTGTATTGGTCAAGCCTTGGCTTTATGGCTGTTTATCTTACTATTACTACGTTCTGGCGTATCTTAGTGGTGTTCTCATTAGATCCAATTCTATTTGCTCTGGTTATTCCTTCTACTGGTATGATCATGAATATACTATCTATTGCTTTCATTTGGTTTAATCGCAGAACGATTGAAGCAATGTTTGCAAGCGGTAAGCAAACTAGTTCAGCCTTTACACGATTCCTACGCCAAACATGGACTAGCGTATTTACTATTTGGCTATTCATTGCTTGGGTATTTTGGGCTACGTATGAATTTTTGGGTTATTACGAACAAGCAGATAACTTTACGCCTATTTGGTGGTTAACCTTTACCTATCCAATCTTAGACCGTTTTATTTTTGTGGCGCTTGGTCAGCTTAAGCGCATATCCTGGTTGCAGAGTCATTCGTTTGAACAACGTTGTGATAAGTTTATTAATCGTGTGATCATCGCTCTCCGCGTGATTTTTGCCGCTGTTATTTTTTATCACGTTGATGCTAGTTTTGATCATAACGCATGGGAAAAATTAGCGAATAGCTTTGGTAGCTTCATCCAAATGTTTGTGGATATCATCATCGTTATTATTGTCGCTTATGCTATTTGGGAAGTGATTCAATCTGCGATAGAACGCCATTTACCGGTTGAAATTGATGATAGTGGCACATCGACACTAGAAGGTGAAGGTGGCGGTGGCGGTGCATCGCGTTCGGAAACACTACTGCCACTCGTGCGCTCGTTTTTATTAGTCTTCTTGTTTTCGTGCGTAGTATTGATGATTTTAAGCATTCTAGGGGTGGAAATTGCACCATTACTTGCTGGTGCCGGTATTGTCGGTATTGCGGTCGGCTTCGGTGCTCAGAAACTGGTACAGGATGTTATTTCAGGTATTTTCTTTTTACTTGATGATGCATTTCGCCGTGGTGAGTACATTGAGGCTGCTGGATTACGTGGTACGGTTGAGCGTATTTCGATTCGTTCAATTACCTTACGCCATCACCTTGGTGCGATACAAACAATCCCCTTTAGTGAAATGGCGACCGTGAGTAACTTATCTCGAGATTGGATCACCAAGAAACTAGAGTTTAGATTAGATTACAGAACCGATGTTGAAAAGGTTCGTAAGTTAATAAAAAAAGTCGGTCAGAAAATGTTATTACATCCTGAATATGGGCAGCATTTCTTATTACCGCTAAAGTCACAAGGGGTAACGAGGGTTGAAGAGTCTGCGCTTATTTTCCGCATGAAGTTTACTTGTGTTCCTGGTGAGCAATGGGTTATTCGCCGTGAAGCATTTAGATTAGTGCAAGAATCACTAAAAGCAAATGGCATTGAGTTCGCGCATCGATCAGTCCATGTATTAACGCAACATGAAGAGTTAAATAAAGATAATATTCAGGCGAGTATTGAGAATAGTGCGGAAATGATTGAAAAAGTAGGTGCTGCAGCGGCATTAAGTGTGTCTGCAGATATTAAAAAGAACGATAGAATAGATTCGGATTATAACTAATTCGTAGTATATATTTAATGTTATTAATGGGTTGTTAAGTGAGCAGTACGCTATCTTGGACTGTTTTTTTTTGATAACCTGATTTGTCTTAGTTGTATTTAGTTAAAGAGAGTTCAAGTGCGCAGTAAATTAAATAATAGCCGTCTGCTTATCTATAGCCATGACTCTTTCGGTCTTGGGCATTTACGTCGCTGCAGAACTATCGCGCATGAGCTTGTTGACCGATACAAGGGCTTGTCGGTGCTTATTATTACGGGTTCGCCGATTATTGGCCGTTTTGATTTCAAAGCCCGTGTTGATTTTATTCGTATACCCGGTGTGATCAAACTGCATAATGGCGAATACACTTCACTCGGCTTACTTATCGATCTTGCTGATACATTGGCATTACGTGAATCAATTATTCTTAATACCTCAAAAGTATTCAAGCCGGACATTTTTCTTGTTGATAAAGAACCGGGTGGCTTAAAAGATGAAGTTATTAGTACCTTAGAATATTTTAAAGACACAGATACGCAGTGCATCCTCGGTCTACGTGATGTGATGGATTCGCCTGCGTTATTGAAGAAAGAGTGGCAGAAGAAAAATGTTATGCCGTTACTCGAGAATCTTTATGATGAACTGTGGGTTTATGGTCCATCTGAAGTGTCGAACCCATTAAAAGGGCTGGACATCAAACAAATGGTGACAGATAAGACCTTGTTTGGTGGTTATTTACCTCGACAGTTGCCGCAAAAAATAGATACCGATTCTATCAATTTCCCCGAGCGCCCTTATATTTTGGTTACCCCTGGTGGCGGCGGTGATGGTATCGAGATGATTGACTGGGTGCTCCGTGCTTATGAAAGTGATCCATCCTTGATGCCTGCTTTGTTTGTGCTTGGTCCTTTCATGCCAGCCACTGAACGTAATGAGTTTTTGCGCAGAGCTGAAGTACTTCCTCATGTTGATGCGCTGACATTTAGTAATCACCTTGAGCATTTAATGTTTGAGGCTGAAGCTGTGATCGCAATGGGCGGGTACAATACGTTTTGTGAGATCTTATCGTTTGATAAACCCGCAATGATACTGCCGCGTACACAACCACGTGAAGAACAGCTTATTCGCGCACGTAATGCAGCGTCGATAGGGTTATTATCTATGCTTGATTTAGATTCAGAACGCGCAACAGAAGTCATGGTTGACGGCATTTTAAAATTATTACAGCAGGATAAGCCGAGTAAACATAAACTCGATAAATTACTAAACGGTTTAGACTTTGTCGCTGATCGATTTGGTGAGCTAGTCGCAAAGTAATGTAGTCGTATTGTTTAAATTTATTTTTCGTAAGGACCAGATATGTCAGCACCGCGTATTATGTATTATGTGCAATATTTATTAGGTATTGGTCACGTTCGTAGGTCATCTCTTATTGTGCAAGCGCTTTGTGAGCAAGGCGCTCAGGTTGATGTTATTTTTGGTGGCATGCCAGTGCCGAGTATGTCTTTTGGTAATGCGACAATGCACCAGTTAATGGCTGTAAAGAGTGCTGATTCCGGTTTTAGTGGCTTAGCTAAAGCAGATGGCACACCAGTCAGTGATGATGATAAAAAACAGCGTACACAGGCTTTATTAGCGCTTTGTGAAACGCTCCAACCAGATTTAATTGTCACTGAAACATATCCATTTGGGCGCAGACAAATGCGCTTTGAATTGTTACCCCTGCTAGATTGGGCTAAATCGCAAGATAAGCCGCCAGTGCTTGTTTCATCTATCCGCGATATTTTACAGCGACGTTCAACGGTCAGAGAACAAGAATACGTTAATCTAGTTAAAACCTATTACCAGCATGTATTAGTACATGGTGATGAGCATTTTTATCCATTAGCAAGAAGTTTCCCTGTTGCTGATATGATTGCTGATAAAATCAGTTATTCTGGCTATGTGTGCCCGACATTGGTTAATCAACCTAATTCACCTAAAACAAGGGATACGATAGTGGTATCCGTGGGCGGCGGTAGTATTGGCAAAGATATTTTAGTTGCGGTGATGGCGCTGTATAACAGTGGATTTGCAGCGGATAAAAAGTGGTTACTGATCACTGGGCCAAATATGGACTGCGCTGATAAAGCGTATTTCCAAGCGCAGCAGCAGTCAAATTTACAAGTGGTCGATCTTGCTGATGACTTTTTAAGTGAGCTCAGTAATGCTTACGTGTCAATTTCCAGAGCCGGTTATAACACTGTAATGGATTTATTATTAACAGGCGTTCCCGCTGTCGTGATCCCGTTTGAAGGGGAGGGCGAGACTGAGCAGTTAGCGCGAAGTGAAGTACTGGCTGAAGCGAAAGTGCTGCAGTTCGTCAAGAATGATGAGTTGAGTGTCGACACATTAAAAGCGGCGATTAACAATGCAATTAACAGCACTGCTGAAACGGTTAATATCGATAATCAAGGCGCACCACAAAGCGCTAAATTACTTATTGAGTGGGCTATTGAAAAAGGTGCAACTGCGAAGTATTAGTTTGCTTAGTCTATGGCTAGATAAGTGCTAAATAAGCGCTAAACCAATACACTATGTGTTATTCCCCTACATTGCAGTGTATCTCTTGTTAATGTTTTAATTATAAAAGTTTAAGGTAGTCTGTAGTGAAGAAAATTGCATTAGTACTTAAAGGCTATCCACGCCTGTCTGAAACCTTTATTGCGCAAGAAATTCGTGCGCTAGAACTACGCGGTTTCGATATTACCTTAGTTTCGTTACGTCATCCGACTGATACCAGTACTCACCCGATCCATCAACAAATAGAAGCGGACGTACTGTATTTACCTGAGTATTTGCATGATGAACCATTACGGGTTTTAAAAGCATTTTGGAAGTTGGGGACTCAATTCTCACTGGTTAAAGTATTTAAGCAATTTTTCCGTGATTTAAAACGTGATACTAGCCGTGGCCGCGTTCGTCGCTTTGGTCAAAGCTTAGTATTAGCCGCAGAAATGCCTGAGGGAGTTGAACAAATGTATGCACACTTTCTGCATACGCCAGCGTCAGTAACTCGTTATGCGGCATTGGTAAATGACTTACCTTGGTCTTGTTCTGCGCACGCTAAAGATATTTGGACAACTGAGCAATGGGATTTATCAGAAAAGCTTGAAGAATTAGAATGGCTATCGACTTGTACAGCCGCCAATCATGATTACTTACAATCTCTCGCTAAAGACCCAAGCAAGGTACATTTGGTTTATCACGGTTTAGACTTCACACGCTTTCAACATGTAGATCGCGTTTCTCGTGCTGATGTGAATGGTAGCTCTGCGGATAACCCGGTAAAAATTATCAGTGTTGGTCGTGCGGTACCGAAGAAAGGCTATGATGACTTATTGAATGCGCTGGCGAAATTGCCAAAAGATCTACACTGGCAGTTAACCCATATTGGCGGCGGCGGTATTTTGAAAGCGTTACGCCAGCAGGCTAAAGAGCTTGGTATTGAGCAGCACATTGAATGGCAAGGCGCACAACCACAATTAGCCGTGCTTGAAGCATATCGTGAAAGTGATTTGTTTGTACTAGCAAGTAAGATTGTTGCTGATGGCGATAGAGACGGTATGCCGAATGTATTGATGGAAGCACAAAGCCAGTCAGTATGTTGCTTGGCAACGGATATTTCTGGTATCCCAGAGCTGATTGACAGTGGTGAAAATGGCGTATTAGTCGAGTCTAATCATGTGGCACAGCTAACGGAAGCATTAGCCGATTTACTCCGTGATGGTGATAAGCGTGAACGTTTAGGTGTAGAAGGGCAAAAGCAGCTGCACCGACGTTTTGATGTCAAAATTGGCATCGACCAGTTAGAAAAGCTGTTTGATAATCGTGGCTAATACGGCTGCTAGAGCAGGTCTTAATAGAAGAGTAAAAATAGGCGTCGCATTTTATGCGCCGCTTAAGTCACCCTCACACCCAAACCCATCGGGTGATCGTAAAATCGCCCGATTATTTATCCGCGCACTAGAGCAAGCTGGTTATCATGTTGAACTGGCGAGTCAGTTACGTTCTTTTGATAAAGCTGGCGATGTCCTGCGTCAACAGCGACTCATTGACCTTGCTAAGAAAGAAGCAGGCAGGATCATGCGACGCTGGCACCAGCAAAGCTTTACGCCGCAAGCTTGGTTTACCTACCACTTATATTATAAAGCGCCAGATCTCATTGGCCCCATTATTTGTCAAAGCCTCAATATTCCATACATAGTGGCAGAGGCGTCATGGGCCGAGAAACGAGCTGTTGGCGGTTGGGCGTTGTATCATCAGCAAGTCGCTACGGGGTTGAAGCTCGCGAGTAAGGTTGTGTGTATTAATCCAAGGGATAAAATTGCGCTGACTGATTTCTATGATGATTTCTTTCCCAAGACTTATGCCGCTAGTTATACCGGCAGCTTGGTAAAATCGAACTCTCCCCTAGTATCTCTAAATGCTTTTATTGACGATCTACCTGTTCGTCACAGCAGTATTAGTCACAGCTGTATTCCTCATAAAACTACAGCGATGAACAAAGTCGTGCCAGGTTGTGTCACAAGGCAAGATTTGGCTGATTTGTACGGTTTGGACATCAACTTACCTTGGCTTATCACTATCGCGATGATGCGCAGTGGAGATAAATTCTCTTCCTATCAACAACTTAGTACCGTCGTTGATTTGTTACAGCAGCCTTATCAATTATTAATTATTGGTGAAGGTGTAATGCAACCTGAAGTGCAGGCTCTTTTCACACAACATAAGCAAGTGAAGTTTGCTGGCGCTGTTGAAAATAGTCAAATAAGACAATTATTACCACATTTCGAATTATTAGTTTGGCCAGCGATAAATGAAGCCCTTGGCATGATCTTTCTAGAAGCTCAGCAAGCGGGCGTAGCCGTTGTTGCTGGCGATCAAGGTGGCGTTAGCTCAATTGTAAGTAATAATGTCACAGGCATTCTTGTCGACGCATATGACGCGAGTGCCTTGTCATTAGCGGTTGATAATTTGTTGACTGATCCTGCGCAATTAAATGCAATGAAACAAGCTGCAATTCAGTATGTTGCCTTACATCATTCTATCGACGCCAGCGCGTTACAGCTTAAGTTGGTGATTGAGGAAGCTATCTATGAAGCTATCGAGAGTACAGACCTAAAGGATAATACACCGTCATGATCCACGTTTATTTTATCCGCCATGGTCAAACGCAATGGAATGTTGAAAAACGTTTGCAAGGTCGTACTGATATTCCACTAAATGAAATCGGAAGATTACAAATAGCTGCTTACCAGTTACCTGATCTATTACAGTCTATCACTTGGTTTAGTAGCCCATTATTAAGAGCTCAACAAACGGCTGAATTACTTGGCGTTGATGTTCATACTGAAGCGGCGTTGATTGAAATGAGTTGGGGGGATTGGGAGGGGAAAACATTGACCCAATTAAGGCAGAAAGATCCAATATATGTTGCTGAACAAGAGTCTTTGGGGTTAGATTTACGGCCTGTTACTGGTGAGTCTCCTCGTTTAGTTGCTGAGCGGGTTAGTGATTGGATTGATACCTTGGATGTTGCGAATGTAGAGCGGCGAATTGGCTGTGTTAGTCATAAAGGTATTATTCGCGCTATTTATGCCAGTGCAGCTAATTGGAATATGTTAGGTAAGCCCCCGCATAAACTCGACTTTCATTGTGCCCAGCACTTTTGTTTTGATCGCGGATGTTGGTCTATTGGTGAGCTTAACATTCCGTTGTAAGTGGATATTTTCGAATTAGCACTTACTCTACAGGTAAGAGCTAATTCGTTATTATTTTTATGGATAGTTCGTTATCTTATAAGCTCAAAGCAGTCTTAGAAAACTAGATTCATTTGTGCAGATCCAACAATCGCTTCGGCTTTATTGGTAAACGCATATGTTAAACCGGTATTGCTATCTGTTTCTTCAAATGACGTTTCTTCACCAACAATATAGGCAGCGGCTAGATCAATAGAAAGTGTTTTACTTATATTAAATGTTAGACCTGCTGTATACCACTGGCGTTCTGAATCTGGAATACTGATCGTAGTATCACCAGCACTTTCATCTAACGCGTAACCTGCGCGTAAGATAACTTTACTGCCTAAGTAGTATGATAAGCCTGCTGAATAACGAATGTTGTCCTCATAGTTGTAGCCTTTTTCGAATAAAACAGAATGGTCTTCACTCGCAATACCTTTTAGGCCTTCAAAGCTGCTCCATTCTGTCCAGACCACACCGTATTGCAGTGCAACATCCCCAAAACGATGGAAACCACCGAGTTCAGCTATAGCGGGTAATGATAAATCTAATGAACCAGTGCCAGTATTCATTGTTAAGCCGTCATCTGATCTTTTTGAATAATCCCCTTCAAAGGTAAGTTCTACTTCTGAGCGGTAGCTTACGCCAATTTTATGGTTAGCATTGAGATCAAGTAAAACACCAGCATTCCAGCCAAATCCAATGTCATCACCTTCCAATGTAAAAGCTGTTTCACCACGAGCCATACCAGCTAATGAACCGGCTATCTGAGGGTTAGAAACATAGCTATCAGCAGCTGTGTACGGATCTGGAGATGTACTCGCTGCGGTTAAAACAGTCGTAAGTGCAGTTCCTGCCGCTGCATCCCCTAAATTTCGTTCTAGTTCTGCGCTACCATATACAATTTGAGCCCCGACACCAAGGCGTAATTTAGAACCGACTTTAAATGCTAAACTTGGGTTTAAATTGAAGGTTGTTAGTTTTGTTGAACCGCCAAGTAAGCCTGCTGCATAATTATCAGGAAATTCAGTGTTGGTACCGTAGTTAGTGTAACCAGCTAAACCAATTGCGAGCTTACTGCTGACTGGGATGACGGCATAAACAGATGGGATCGTTGAGGTGTTTACTGAATTTTCAACATTGTAATCAGACTTAGTTGGCACAGCGAAGTCATCTTGGATTAGTTGATTTAAAGCGGTATAACTTCCTGCAAGTGGGGCATTATCACCCGTTGTCTCTACAGTTGGTTCTACATAAGCACCACCAAACGAAAAGGCAAACTTGTCAAACGATGCTGCGGCAGCTGGATTAGTTGCTATTACTGCAGCATTATCAGTGTTAGCTGCAAAGCCTGCGTTCGCATTACCGAGTGCCGATGCAGATTGCACATTAACTTGGAATCCGGCAGCGGATACTTGCGCACTGGCCATAACTGTTGCTGTTACCATTGCTTTAATTATTGCTGTCGACATGACATTTTTTTTGAATACTTTTTGTTTGAACGAATAGGTTTTTTTCATGACTAATCCCTGTCTTATATAAATAATGTAGAAGTAAATACATCCATGTTAATTACTGTGTTACTCGAACGCGTAGTACACGCTGCTACCTGAGTTAGATTTATTACAGGGCTATTATAGGGATTTAATGACATGTTTATGTGAGGACAAGAGATTTGTAATTAGTAACGCCATTCAAATTTGAATGAGTGTTTGAAGTTAGTATTTACTATTGGCTAGCGACTTAGTTTTAAGTTGTTTTTAAGTACTAATACAATCTAATGTGTTTTAGTGATAATAGTATTAACTGTATTTTAAGACCCAATCAGTTAGGGTTTAAACTCTAACTGATTGGGTCTGCTTATTTATAAGCCCGGTTATGAGTAGTCTAATCAGTTAATTAATTGATAATTAAGCTGTAAGCCAAGCATAGTGCTATCACCTTCAGCGCTGATGCTAAACGAGTCTAGAGCAACCGTATTCTCAATGCGGGTCGTTGCATATCTCGCATACGTCAAACCCATATCAAAACTTAATGAGCGACTTGCGAAATAGGTTAGCCCTACACTGAAACTACTTCTTTCATCGAAGGGGATGGCGAAGGTTGCGCTTTCAGTGGATTTTTCAGTTGACGCACCACTGCGTAGTAAGATGACATCGTTTAATTTGTAGCTGACTGCAAATGCAATTTTCCAGCTATCAGTTGCATTTACTGATTCAGTTAAACATTGTCCTTGGGATAAGTTAAAGTCTTGGTTAGCGGGGCAGTCAGGATGTGCGACCGATATGGTATCTAGGTTTTCCCAGCCATACCAAGCGAGTGAATACTGTATTGCTAATCGAGGGTCAAGTTGGTGGAAGCCTGATAGGGTTGTTTCACTTGGTATGGCCATCGAGAGTGTGGTGGAATCTTGAAATAAGAGGTCATTATTATCTGCCAGTGTCGTGAAATCACCTTCGGTTTCAATATCTGTTGCTGAGCGATAAGATAACCCAAATTGATGGCGTTTATTTATTTTGTATAACACGCCAATATTATATCTAAAGTCTAGTCCTGTGCCTTGGAAGTCTTGATATATTTGGCTCGGATTAGCTGGATTTTGTGCACCGTAATTTGTTGCTAGCTTATAATTACCATGGATAGCGCTAACACCAGCACCGAGATACAGCTTGTTTGTCAGCTTGACTGCGATATTAGGGTTTATCTCATAGGTGAATAAAGAACGTTGTCCTGTGATGGTTCCTGCTGGGTATCGCGTATCATAGTTATTACGCACGTTGTAATTGGAAAATGTAGCAAAACCAAACGACCATTTATCATTGATTGGAAAAGCGAAATAGGCTGATGGTACAACGTAATTGTCACTAATGCCTTGTTGATCTAACGCTGCGGGCTCACCATTTGAATAGCTCTCACCTTCGATGTCTTTCTCTGATGTAACAAAAATAGCGGCAATCGCGATACTGGGATGTTCAAATGCAGCTGTAATGGCTGGATTAACGGCGATATTTGCGAGATTACTGGTATCTGCAGCAGCCCCGGCACCTGCGGTACCCAGTTCGATAGCGGAGGTTGTTGAGGATTGATAACTTGCTGCGTTCGTTAAAGGGCTGTAATAGGTGATGAGGCTTAAGATTGCACTTAGATAAACGATTGACGAATCAAGGCTACAACTTTTACTCATAATTATTCCCTTAAAATAATGCTTTATTTTAAGGTTAGTAGAAAATAAAAATAGCGCCTTAAGGCGCTATTTTATTTACTGTATTTAGATATTTATATGACTATCTAAGCAGTATTAGAAACGGTAGTTTGCTTGAGCTGAAGCAATGATTGCATCACCAGAAGATTTAAAGCCGTATGTAATATCTGGCGTTGGGCTAGTCCCTGGCTTAGTTGTTTCTGTAAATTCAACGGATTCAACATCTATGTATGCAACAGCAAAATCAACGCTCAAGTTGTTGCTTACAGTGTAAGTCACACCAGCGGTATACCATAAACGGTCTGATTCAGGAATACTAAGCGTTGTTTCGCCTGCTGATTCATCTAGAGCGAAACCTGCACGTAGTACAACTTTATCTATTGTGTATTCTGCGCCAACTGAATAGCGCATATTGTCATCAAAACTTTCTTCTTTTAGGAAACATTCGCCAGCGAGGCAAGATGAACTTGTTGCTTTAAGTTCTTCAAATTTACTCCACTGTGTCCAAAGCACACTGTATGATACGGCAAATGATTCTGTTAATGCATGATATCCAGAGAATTCGGCTGTTGCTGGTAACGGAAGGTCAAGTGTCGCACTTACCTTTTTATCATTACTTGTAGCACCTGTAAAGTCGCCTTCAAAATCAAGATCAACCTGAGATCGATAAGCTAGACCAATGCGATTGTTTTCATTAATTTCATACAATGCGCCAGTATTCCAACCAAGAGCCCATGCATCACCTTCTAAGAGAAAAAGAGATCTACTTGGATCTGCATCTAGATCACCGTAGTTACGTTCAACTGTTGCTGAACCGTAAACAACGCTTATGCCTAACCCTAGGCTAAGCTTATCCGTTGCTTTGAAAGATACACTTGGGTTGATGTTTAAAGTCAATAGATCAGTTGTTCCGCCAGCTGCTCCTGCAGCATAATCGTCTTCAAACTCAGTTGTTACACCATAAGTCGAGAATAGACCAACGCCAACTGCAAATTTATCATTGATTGGCTGAATAAAATAAGCTGCCGGAACAAAAGCACTATGTACGATATCATCAGAATCTAAACTGCTTATATCTCTACCACCACCTAATACTGAATCTGTGGTACCTGTAATATCAACATTTGGTTCAACATAAGAGCCGACAATTGATAACTCAGCTTGTTTAAAGCGTGACATTGCTGCCGGGTTACGTGCTAGAACAGATGCATTATCAGCAACGGCTGCTTCACCAGCAAAAGCTCGTCCAAGACCAGATGCTGAATGTTCGCTCACTTGGAAACCTGCAGCAGAAGATTGTGCAGTTACCAGCAGTAGGGCTGTAGCAAGCGTTGTTTTTTGAAATTTAGACATAGTTAATTACTCATTTTTATAAGTTTTATTTTGTGTAACTCGCTACTGATATTGCTTACTAATAGAAAACAAAGTTCCTTTTGTTTACCTCTAAAGTAATCAGGTCAGACCAGTAGTTGCTAGTATGAGTAAATAGTAACTGCTTGTTCATGCTTTGTAATTAAGAAAAATCACAAGGTGTACTGTTTGATTATTAAGACTTGACGTTTCTAGTTAAAAATAGTTGGAGGTTGTTTTTTATTTAAGGTGTTGAAATAAAATGATTTATTTGAGCGTACACGTGTTGTTATTAAATTGTTATCGGAATAAAATTAATTAGAGTAGTTATTCTTATCTTGATCCTGTCAAAGATAATGTTCAAAAGTGTGATCTTGATCAAACTACCGTGTCAATGTTTTTTGAGACTATTTATTGGTAAGTGTCACGTCTGTCACGTTTTACTATCTTGTTGTTTATAATACACACAAATCCTTATAACGAAAAAAGCCACGTCATCTTCTCAATAGAGGATGACGTGGCTTAGGTATAACTAATGTATTACTTAAAAAGTAACTTTAAAGGAGCCGCATTAAGCTTCTTCTTTTCTATTTATCGTACTACTTATCTTTGTACTCAGCCATAAACTGATGTGCTGTATCCATCATATCTACAGAACCAGTGAAGAAAGGTACACGTTGGTGTAACTCTGTTGGTTTTAGATCTAGAATTGGAGTGTAACCGTCTGTCGCTAATGCACCAGCTTGTTCAGCAAGGAAAGCCATAGGATTGCACTCGTATAATAAGCGTAGTTTACCCGTTGGTGCTTGCGCTGTTTGTGGGTAAATGTAGATGCCACCTTTAAGTAGGTTACGATGGAAGTCAGAAACCAAAGAACCGATATAACGAGATGTGTAAGGACGGTTCGTTGTGTCATCTTCTTCTTGGCAATACTTAATGTACTTTTTAACACCCATTGGGAATTTGCTGTAGTTACCTTCATTAATCGAGTAGATTTTTCCTGATTTAGGGAAAGTCATTGCTTCGTGAGATAAGCAGAACACACCGATTGATGGATCGTAAGTGAAACCATGAACGCCATTACCGGTTGTAAATACCAGCATAGTAGATGAACCATATACAACATAACCAGCAGCGACTTGTTTACGGCCAACTTGTAAGAAGTCATCCATTGATACAGGACCGCCAACTGGAGAGATGCGGCGGTAGATAGAGAAAATTGTACCTACGGAAACATTTACATCGATGTTTGATGAACCATCTAGCGGATCCATTAATACAACGTAGTTAGCGTTACGGCTGTTTTGATTGTCGAAAAATACATAGTGATCTTCTTCTTCAGAAGCAATACCACAAACTTCACCACGTGCGATCAAAGCATTTTTAAATACTTCGTTGGCATACATATCGAGTTTTTGCTGTTCTTCGCCTTGGATGTTTTCAATGCCACTTGCACCGGTAATATCAACTAGACCAGCTTTGTTGATTTCACGGTTTACAATTTTAGCAGCAAGTTTGATTGAACTTAATAATGCTGTTAATTCACCTTTAGCATGCGGAAAATCAGTTTGATTCTCAACGATGAACTCACCAAGTGTTTTATGTATAGACATTCCAATTCCCTAATAAAGCAATAATTAAATCCGATAACTGAATCTAGTTTGCGCCTTTTTAAGGTGGATTTCCAGTGCGGGCAATAGATAAATGTATGTAATTTGTAGATTCACTTGTTAACTTTCAGTTAATGCGAGTAAGCTTTCAGATGAAAGCTCTAATTGCTCATATGAATCTATTATTTTCATATTCGAGAGGGGTTGTTTAATGTTCGAGCATTTGTTGTCGTGCTTTTTATGTTCGAATTCGAACATTTTGGGCGTGTTGTTATTTTCATAAACGAAGTTGGCGCCATTGAATGACGCCAATCGGTTTTATTATATGTAAAGCATTATGGATTTAGCTGAGCTTGAATACTTGATTGTTGTGTTTTTGTTACTGCTTGTTTTGAGCCTCTTAACTTGGCTAATTGTGTTAGTAATTGCTCGCCATTCCAGCTTGATGATTTCGTTGCTTTACCATAATTAAAGCTAAATAATGCTTGGCAAGCTTGCTGGCATTCGACATTGATAGGTAGTGAGGCTAGATCTGGATTTTTTATCTCGGGATATTGTTGTTTAAACCAAGCATGTAATAGCAAACTACTTTGCTGTGCGTCATTGCTTTTTAGTGCCGACTTTAATTGTGGCCAAACATTATCGGGTGTCGTTGTATCAGGCGCCTGTGAATTCGAACTTAGCTTCGCAGCCTGCAGCTGATTATTACGCAACATAAACCAGGTAACACAAGTTAATAGCCAAAGTCCGGCAAAGATAAAGGTTAACCAACGCCATACCGGTGATCCTGTTGCTGCTGGTGGAGCTTGTATATTTGGCTTGTCGTTATTCATTGTTGAGCTTGCTTGAGCATCGATGTCGTTAGCACCGTTGATCATGGCTGCATTATTTTCATTGGCTACGACAGTGACCGTTTTAGCTGGTAGGGTTGCCCATTCTTGTTGTTGGCTCTTGTTATTAAACCAGGGTACAGATACCTCCGGTAATGTCAGTTCACCCACTTGATTTGGAATAATCGCAAAGCTAAGTACTTGTTGCGCGAAATAATTCCCTTGTTGTGCGAAGCTGGTTAATTGCGGTTTATCAGGGTAGATTTTAACGGTTTTAGGCCAAGTGATAGCTAAATCAGGCAGGGCAGATTTAGCTATATTAGCAGCGGTTAAGGTAATAGTCCGAGTTATTGGTTCACCTTGTTGATAGGTATCTTGTAATGGTTGTAGCTCTTCGTTTAATTGCACAAAGTCACTGACTAACCATTCGCCTTTATAGGTTGCGGGTTGTGCTTGTATGTTTAAATTTACCGTTTTAGCTTGGATAATAACAGGGGTCGCAGGACCTGAACGATAACCTCGTTTAGCGGTACTCACTTGACCTTCAAATCGACTCGGCGTGATAACACTTACGCCTGCAGTATTGATGGTAATGGCAAATTGGCGGGTGATAGTTTGATAACGACGGCCGTTAATTATTTCACTGCCGTTTTCATCCTTACCTATTTGTTTAACTGTGCCATCAGCCACTTCTGGTTCGGTAATGTTACCGGCTTGCATTTCGGTATTCTGCGCGATGTATAAGGTGGTTGTGTAAATAAACTGCTGTCCGACATAGACGGCTTTATCGGCTACATTGACCTTCAATTCTATATTTCGATTATTAAGACCACGTTCATCCGCAGTGGAAGGTGAAATGACGTTTATGCTAATTGCTTTGGTTGTCGCATCATCAATGCTAAATGCAGGGATAGTATAATTACCAACGTTACGTGCCATTAATACCGTTGTGAATGTTGTTATATGAGATTTCTTACCATTGATATAAGAGGTTTGGCTGCTTGTCGATGTTCTACCCACGACAAAATCTGCTAGGAGTGCTGAATTATCCCAATCACTGGCGCTGATACTTTCATTGGCACGGATCTCAAGGATGAAGCTGTTGCCTTGCACGATAGGGTTTTGATTAACAGATGCAATCATTTTTAATGCTGCATTAGCCTGAAAGCTAAACGTGAATAGCAAGCTTGCAATCATGAGCATGCTCGCCATGAGTGAGAGTTTAGAATCGTGGCGATGTGTTTGTACTGCCTTTACCATATTTGCTCCGAACTGTTTTGCTGATTTGATTCAGCATTACGTTGCTGACTTTCTATATACATTTTGTTTCTTAATAATAACGACGGATCATCTGGGATATTCCGCAGCCATTTTTGTAAGCGTTGTTGTTGCTCTTGTTCTAATGGCGTTTGTTGTGCTGCTGATAACCCTTGATTGCTACCTTCCTCTGTATTTTCATTACTTTCATCGTCCTGACCTGCTAAACCAGTGTTATCTTGATCATCTTGCTGGTTCTGACTGTCTTGTTGGTTCTGACTGTCTTGTTGGTTCTGACTGTCTTGTTGGTTCTGACTGTCTTGTTGGTTCTGACTGTCTTGCTGGCTCTGACTGTCTTGCTGGCTCTGACTGTCTTGCTGGCTCTGACTGTCTTGCTGGCTCTGACTGTCTTGTTGGCTCTGACTGTCTTGTTGGCTCTGACTGTCTTGTTGGCTCTGACTGTCTTGTTGGTTCTGACTGTCTTGCTGGCTCTGACTGCCTTGCTGGCTCTGACTGTCTTGCTGGCTCTGACTGTCTTGTTGGTTTTGACTGTCTTGTGGTTTTTTACCGTCTTTACCTTTATCACCCTGTTGTGGCTTTTGCTGCTGTTTCATTTGCTTGGCGAGTTCAAGATTACTTTTAGCATCGCTATTTTCAGGATCTAATTTTAACGCTTGCTCATAAGCCTTGGTTGCTTTATCAATATTGCCTAGTTGCATTAAGGCATTCCCTTGATTATATAAAGCATCACTGCTGTTATCATCCGCCCACAGGTCGATAGCTTGCTGATATTCACCAGCCTTATACAGGGCGCTAGCTTGCCAATTAGGATCCGAAAAGGTGTCTGCTGATTGTTGGTACTGTTTGTCTTGATACAATATGGCACCGTTTTCGTTATTGTTTTTCCATATAGATGTGTCTGCCGCATAGCTTGGTTCTGGTTGTAGTAAGAATACTAGAAAAAAACTGAAAAACAGTTGCTTACGAAAGCTAAATGCTGCTAATAAGGCAATCAAAGGCAGTAACCAAATGCCATCATCATTACGTTGCTCTGTGGTAAGTGCTGTTTTCTGATTGTTGCCAAAGTTTAAAGGGTGATTGAATAAATCATTGAGCGGCTGGCTACCATGGGTGATCACTTGCACTTGTCCTGAATTCGTTTTTGCCGTGTCTTTTAATAGGCGAGCATCAAGTTGCGGTACGACAATGGTGCCTTGATTGTTTTTAAGCAATTGGCCATCACTGAGTTTAATCGGCGCGCCTTGTTCTGTGCCGAGACCAAGAATTGATAAACTGTAATCTGTGTCTGCTAATAATGCGTTGATACTGTCTGCTTGAGCTGTATTTATACCATCGGTGACGAGCAATATTTGTCCTTGCTGATAACCTGCGTTGGTGAGTAACTCAATTGCCTGGCGAATACCCGCGGTTGGTTTCGAGCCTCTTACTGGCATAATTTCTGGAGACAAGTTTGGCAACAAATTTAGAAGGGTACTTGTGTCTGTGGTGAGTGGTGATATAACAAATGCATCACCAGCGTATGCTACTAAACCTATTTCACCTTCTTTGACCGCACTCAGGATATCAGTGCTTTTAAAGCGTAATTGTGCCAAACGATTCGGTTTTAGATCGGTTGCACGCATTGATAGCGACATGTCTAATACCATGACTTTAGCTTGTGAGATACTCGCAACAGGGCGCTCGGTATAACTAAAGCTCGGGCCTGATAATGCAATTGTGGTCAGCACCCAAATACAAACGAGTGGGATAAAGACGTTATTCGATTTTGTTGTTGGTTGATGCTGGGATAATAAGAATGTAGCAATTTCAGGTGACAGTACTGTATGCCAGCCTTTCGCTTGATCATTTTTACGAAAATACCAAGCAAGTGCAATGAGTGGTAATAGTGCCAATAACCATAATGGACGTAATAACATAAAATCAGTCATGGCGTTTTCCTGATGTAAATAGTTGAGCTTGACCTAAAGAAAGCCCTTGACGTAAATAGCAGGCGAAAATTGACAACAACAGTGCAATTGCTAAAGGCCAATGGAATAGATCGGTTTGTGGCCTAAATTGTTGCTGTGCTTGTTCAACAGGCTCTAGTTTATCGAGTTCAGCATAAATCGCCGCTAAGCTCTCTGCATCTCGAGCTCGGAAGTATTGGCCGCCAGTCTGCTGTGCGATGGTCTTTAATGTTGTTTCATCTAAATCTCGGGATGGGTCTACTTTCTGATTACCGAATATAGTACGTTTGTAATAAGCATCCGCGCCGACACCGATCGTGTAGATTTTAACACCTTGCTCTTGAGCAAATTTAGCGGCTTCAAGTGGTTTCACTTCACCTGCGTTATTTTGGCCATCAGTGAGTAGTATCAATACCTTTTGAGGGTTGTCAGCCTGGTCAAAGCGTTTTAGCGCTAAACCTATGCCTTCACCAATCGCGGTTTGTTCACCAACTAAGCCGAGAACAGCTTGTTGCATATAACCACTCACTGTTTTTAAGTCAAACGTCAGTGGAGCTTGTAAATAAGCATTATCAGCGAAGAAGATAAGCCCGACACGATCGCCTTTACGTTGTTGGATAAAATCAGCAACGACGGCTTTTACCAGTGATAAACGATCTACCATGCGGTTATTAATTTGCATATCTTCAACTTGCATTGAACCTGATAGATCCACTGCTAGCATCATTTCACGGCCTTGTTGAGGAATAGATTGTGGTTCGCCTATCCACATAGGGCGTGCCGCTGCGATCACCAAGCATAACCACATTAAGCTTAATGGCCAGATGGTATGAGACTTTTGACTTACAGTGCTTGTCGCTGTCTCAATGTAAGGTAGGTTTGGTAATACTAATGGTGTCTGCGCTTGACCTGCGGGGCTAAAAAAGCGAATCAGGGCGGGTAAAGGTAATAGGATTAACAACCAAGGCCAATTAAATTCAAACATGGGTGTTCTCCGATCTGTTTTTAATGCTGCTCTTCATTTTGTAATCTACAGGCATAAGCGAGGTTTTCTTGATCCAGTCTTGGCATGTTTTAAAGTGTATTAATTCAGCTAGCATGTTTGGCTTGGCACTGTATAAGTCTAGCGTCCATGCCGCGGCGTTAGTTGAGAATGCATTGAAAGCATGTTTATTGGTACTGGCTTGTTGATCGAGGAATTTCAGCCATGCGTCGCCGTGTAGTGATGCCGCAGTTTCACGGGGAAAACTCGACAGTACAATGCGTTTAAGAAGATGGTGTAGCTCATTTACTTCACAACCTTGCTGCTGTAATAGGGCTAATTCAGCTAATGCTAAGCGGGTTAATTTGGTTTTTTTAATGTACTGCAATACAGCATAAATACCTAAACCGATGATTAATACAATCACGATAATAACCAACCACCAATACAGTGATAGCGGCCAAGCAGATACTGGCGCGGGTAAATGAATATCTTTTAATTGTGCTAACGGATCCATGCGCTTTATTTACCCTTACTTTTGATCTGGCTAAGTAATGACTCACCGCTACTGATTTTATGATGGCGAATACCATACCGGTTCATTACTTGTCTTAATGCCTGTTGTTTAATATCGGCATGTTGCTGATATTTCTGACGGCTGTTCGCATCACCTGGACTAACAAAACCGTGCTGCTGACCGTCTGATACCGCAAGACGTACATTCGCGCTAATCTCAGGCAGAGACAGTTCTAAAGGATCAAATATTTGCCAGGCTTCAATTTCATTATGACGTTTTAGTAATGCCAATTGCTTTTGCGCCTTGTCATCGAGATTAAGGAAATCACTGATGATCATGATGTGACTACCGGTTTTACACAGTATACGTAAGCGGGTGAGGGCCCCAGCCAGCGATTCTGGCGTTGCAACGTTGTTGTCACTGGCTAATTTTTTATGGCTAAGTTGTGCGTTATGTAGGGCTACGGTTTCATTAAGTAACTGCATAATACCGCGCTGTTGGCGTTGGGGTTTTAATTCTTTATGGCCGAACTCACCAATGATAATACCGCCAACACGATCACTTTTGTGCTTTGTTGCCCAAGCCAGTAATGCGGTTAGGTGGCAAGCCTGTACCGATTTTAATCGATACTGACTACCAAAATACATGCTCGATGAAAGGTCAAGTAGCACATAAACTGGGCGTTCTTTTTCTTCACTAAACAGCTTACTGTAGGTTTTACCTGTACGAGCGGTGATACGCCAATCAATACTGCGGATGTCATCGCCAGGTTGGTACTGACGACACTCATTGAACTCCATACCGCGGCCTTTGATGGGTGACAAATGACCGCCTGCAAGTTGTGCTCTTGCCAACGTCTTGCTTGCCAACACGCTGTTAGCTTGGTAGCTGTATTGTTGTAGTTCTTTTATAGTCACTTCGATTGCAGACATAGGCTAACTCTGTTTACGAAAATGCAATTAATGACAAAATGCGGTCAATAACTTGGTTGGCGGTAATACCGTCAGCTTCAGCTTCAAAGCTTAGTAATAAGCGATGGCGCAAGATCGGATATAGACAAGTCTGGATATCTTCAGGTAAGACATGGTCACGGCCGTGTAGCCAAGCGCGAGCGCGTACACAACGAGCTAGGGAAATAGTTGCGCGTGGACTTGCACCAAACGTGATCCAACTGGCTAGCTGTGCATCCAACGTATCCGGATTACGGGTTGCCATAATCAAATCGACAAGATAATGCTCAAGCGCAGGGGCAAGGTGGATGTTAAGGACTTCTGTTCGCGCTTGCATGATCGCTTGCTGACTTATTTTTGTCATTGGTGCACTGGCACTTTGTTGTGCTTCTTGTGTTGTTAAACGCAAAATTTGTAATTCAGTGTCTTTATCTGGGTAGTCAATTTCCAAATGTAGCATGAAGCGATCTAGCTGGGCTTCGGGTAATGGATAGGTACCTTCTTGCTCAATCGGGTTCTGCGTCGCCATTACCATAAATAGCTTTGGTAATAACATGGTTTTGTTGCCAACGGTTATCTGCTGTTCGGCCATAGCTTCTAATAGCGCAGACTGTACCTTAGCAGGTGCACGATTAATCTCGTCCGCCAGTACGATGTTGTGAAACAGAGGGCCAGGTTGAAAATCAAAGGTACCAGTTTCGGCGCGATAGATATCTGTACCGGTTAAATCGGCTGGCAGTAAATCAGGTGTGAACTGAATGCGGTGGAAGTTAGCTTCCAAGCTCTCGGCAAGTGCTTTAACAGCTCGGGTTTTGGCTAACCCCGGTGGACCTTCTACTAAGATGTGACCATCTGCGAGTAGCGCGATTAATAAATTGTCGACAAGTTTTTCTTGCCCAAGAATTTGGCTATTAAGGTAGCCTCTTAATTGATTAAAGTTTGATTTTGGCATAATTATCTATCGCATAAAGTTAATATAAACACTAGTTTACCGACAATTGATTGACTGTAAAAGTTCAAACTTATTTTATAGAGTGCTTTTACAAATGTTTATAAATAGCGTTTATAAAATGTTTTACAGAACTTTACTGGCAATGACTATTTTAGCGTGTAAATGGTGGGTAATATATCTACAGATAAAACCTGTTTAGGTTGTTATGACTACTATTTAAGATTATTTTTTCATACAATATTTTTTTTAGGTCACACTTCTAAGATGAAAGACTCAAATTTCAAACTAATGTTTGAATATTGTGACCAAAAGGTTAATATTGACTTAATTTTATGAGGTCTGACCTCTCTTACTTAACGGAATGAGGATAAGTGATGGCTAAACCACAAAGCCTAACCACCCGCAACGGCGATCGTATCGCGGTGGTCACTGGATTACGTACCCCGTTTGCTAAACAAGCAACAGCGTTTCATGGGGTTCCAGCATTAGATTTAGGCAAAATGGTTGTTAATGAGATGCTTACTCGTAACGACATTGATCCTAAAATTGTTCAGCAAGTTGTATTTGGACAAGTTGTTCAAATGCCGGAAGCGCCAAACATTGCGCGTGAAATCGTATTAGGCACTGGTATGGACATCGGTACCGATGCATACAGTGTATCGCGTGCATGTGCGACAAGTTTCCAAGCTATTTCAAACGTGACAGAGTCTATTATGGCTGGTTCGATTGACTGTGGTGTTGCTGGTGGTGCTGATTCATCTTCAGTTGTGCCAATTGGCGTATCTAAAAAACTAGCTCATCAGTTAATTAACTTGAGCAAAGCTAAGACTACAAGCGATAAATTAAAGATTGCCCGTCAGTTAAGCTTAAAAGATTTATTACCTGTCGCACCGGCTGTTTCAGAATACAGTACCGGTATCACGATGGGACAGACTGCAGAACAAATGGCTAAGTCTTATAGTATTACGCGTCAAGCGCAAGATGAATTTGCTCACCGTTCTCACTCTCTTGCAGCTAAAGCATGGGAAGAAGGTAAGTTAAAAGATGAAGTAATGACGGCTTATCCAGAGCCAATGAAGTCATTTATTGCTGAAGATAACAACATTCGTAAAAACTCGGCTGTTGAAGGTTACGCTAAATTGCGTCCTGCATTTGATCGTAAACACGGTACTGTTACTGCTGCAACAAGTACGCCACTAACAGATGGCGCTGCGGCGGTATTATTAATGAGTGAAGGTCGAGCGAAAGAACTGGGTCTAGAAGTACTTGGTTATATTCGTAGCTATGCTTATGCTGCTGTACCTGCTGATGTTGATGGTCTAATCGGCCCGTCATATGCGATCCCTGAAGCGTTAGATCGTGCAGGTATTAAATTCGATGATTTAGCATTGTTTGATATGCATGAAGCATTTGCGGCGCAGACATTAGCAAACCTAAAATGTCTAGAGTCTGATACGTTTGCCCAAGAAAAATTAGGCCGTGCAGAACGCGTTGCGACTATTGACGAAAGCAAGTTTAATGTACTCGGTGGTTCACTTGCATATGGTCACCCATTTGCAGCGACTGGTGCACGTATGATCACGCAAACATTACATGAATTAAAACGTCGTGGTGGTGGTCTAGGATTAACAGCTGCGTGTGCTGCTGGTGGTCTTGGTGTAGCAATGATTGTGGAGAGTGCGTAATGAGTCAGCAAGATAAAACATTTTCACTTGAGATCCGTGAAGATAAAATTGGCGTTCTAACAATGGACGTACCCGGCGAAACGATGAACACTTTACGTGCAGAGTTCGCTGATGAAATTTCTGATTTGATGAAAGAGATTAAATCAAATTCTGATCTACAAGGTCTCGTTCTGATCAGTGGCAAGAAAGACAGCTTTGTTGCTGGTGCTGACGTGACGATGATTGATGCCTGTGAAACAGCTGCAGACGCAGAGAAGTTATCACTTGAAGGTCACCGCGTTATGGGTGAACTGGAAGCATTAAACATCCCTGTTGTTGCTGCTATCCACGGTCCTTGTTTAGGTGGTGGTTTAGAACTAGCACTAGCATGTCATATCCGTGTATGTACAGAAAGTACTAAAACAGTATTAGGCGTACCAGAAGTCATGTTAGGTCTATTACCTGGCAGTGGTGGTACGCAGCGTCTACCACGTCTAGTTGGTGTGGCTAAATCACTTGATTTGATGCTTACTGGTAAACAAATTCGTGGTAAACAAGCGCTGAAAATGGGCCTTGTTGATGAAGTGGTACCAGAAACTGTATTACTTGAAGTTGCGGTTAAATTAGCGAAAAAAGGTAAGTTCAAACGTGAATTGAAACGTGATCTTACTGGTAAGCTATTAGAGACAAATAAATTTGGTCGTAACATCATGTTCGATCAAGCTGCAAAGCAAACATTCTCTAAAACGCGTGGTAACTACCCAGCGCCTGAAGCCATTCTAGAAGTGGTTAAAGTAGGCCAAGAAAAAGGTTTTGAAGCAGGTTTAAAACTTGAAGCAAAACGTTTTGCTGAATTAGCAATGACATCTGAATCTGCATGTCTACGTGGCATTTTCTTTGCGACGACAGAGATGAAGAAAGAAGACGGCGTTGAAGGTGTTGCACCGAAGAAAGTGAAAAAAGCAATCGTACTTGGTGGTGGTTTAATGGGTGGCGGTATCGCTAACGTTACTGCAACTAAAGCGAAAGTACCTGTGCGTATTAAAGATATTGCACCACAAGGTCTGCTTAACGCACAAAAATACACGTATGACATTCTAAACAAGAAAGTTAAACGTCGCTTTATGTCTAAAGCTGATATGCAAAGTCAACTGGCTATGATCACTGGTACGACTGAGTACACAGGTGTGAAAAGTGCTGATATTGTGATTGAAGCGGTATTCGAAGATCTTAAATTGAAGCACCAAATGGTGGCTGATATTGAAGCTAACTGTAACGAAAATACTATTTTCGCATCAAACACGTCTTCTTTACCTATCACGCAAATTGCATCTGAAGCGAAGCGTCCTGAAAACGTAATTGGTTTACATTACTTCAGCCCTGTGGACAAAATGCCACTTGCTGAAATTATTACGCATGAAGGCACGTCTGACCAAACTATCTCTACAACCGTTGAATTTGCGCGTAAGCAAGGCAAAACGCCAATCGTTGTTAAAGATGGTGCTGGTTTCTATGTAAACCGTATTCTTGCGCCTTACATGAACGAAGCTGCACGCATTATCTTAGAACAAGAGCCTATCGAAGCGGTTGATAAAGCCCTTGTTGATTTTGGTTTCCCTGTTGGTCCTGTAACGCTTCTTGATGAAGTTGGTATCGATGTTGGTGCTAAGATCGGTCCAATCTTAACGAAAGAGCTAGGTAGCCGTTTTGAAGCACCTGCTGCGTTCGATAAGCTACTGGCTGATGATCGTAAAGGTCGCAAGAACGAGAAAGGTTTCTACCTATACGGTAAGAAAGCCAAGAAGGGTAAAAAGCAAGTTGATGAATCAATCTACAAGCTATTTAACCTGAAACCTGAAGCGTCTATGGATCCTAAAGCACTTGCAGAACGTGCTGTATTATTAATGCTGAACGAAGCTGCACGTTGTCTTGATGAAGGTATCTTACGTAGCGCACGTGATGGCGACATCGGTGCAATCTTCGGTATTGGTTTCCCGCCATTCCTAGGTGGTCCATTCCACTATATGGATTCAATCGGTATTGCTGCACTTGTTGACAAGCTAGAACGTCATCAAGATAAATACGGTGAGCGTTTCGCGCCGTGTGCAATGCTTACTGCAATGGCGAAAGAAGATAAAAAATTCTATAGCTAATCGCGTCATGCATTAAGTTATAAATTTGAAAGCGGCGTTAGATGTAAATCTAACGCCGCTTTTTTTGTCTATCACTTATTTTTCCTGAAAGGGTTTAGTGTAAACCGTTAAGTTGTTTATGCCCCTTTTTAGTCAATCTAATACCGAAGGGGAAGACCATACCATTCGTAAGCTGATAGAATAGACTCTTGGATTTAAACAGGTAGTAAAAATTGAAAATTTTAGTTACAGGGTCGGCTGGTCGAGTAGGACGTGCCATTTATATAAAATTGATGAAGATTCACAAAGTCGTAGGAATAGATATAACGCCTTGCTCTACAGCAGACTATGTTGGAGACATTCGTGATATAGGCCTGTTAACTGAAGCTGCTGAGGGGGTGGATGTTATTGTTCATACAGCTGCATTACATGCGCCGCATGTTGGCTTGGTATCCGACGTCGAATTCGAAGATATCAACATAAAAGCAACGGAGCAACTAGCACTATTAGCAGTAAAAAAAGGGGTTAAACATTTTGTGTTTACGAGTACTACAGCTCTCTATGGTTTTTCTTCAATACCTGATGGTGTTGCAGGTTGGGTCAATGAAACTGTTACTCCTAGACCTAAAACGATTTATCACAAATCCAAGATAGAAGCAGAGAAAATTTTGGAAAACATCTCAAATTTGTTTAATTTACCTGTCACTGTACTGCAAATGTCTCGCTGCTTTCCTGAACCAGCAAATCTAATGGCTCTCTATCGTCTTACGCGTGGCATTGATGCACGAGATGTAGCAAATGCTCATGCTTGTGCCATCGAAAAACGTCTTTCGGGGTTCAAACGTTACATCATTTCTGGAAAAACACCATTTAATAAGGCATGTTGTGAGCAGCTTTATCTAAATTGTGATGATGTCGTAAAAGAGTATGCCCCGAAACTTGCGAAAGACTTCGCTGAGCGAACTTGGCATTTACCTAAAAGTATCGACCGAGTTTATGACTCAAGTTTGGCGCAAGTCGAATTAGGGTGGCAGCCGAAATATGGTTACGAGAGTGTATTAGATATGCTGGATAATGATTTCGCAGAAGTGCTTCCTGCAACTAATATTAGCTAACAAAGTGCTCTCTATTTATGGCTTAGTGTATTAACGCTAAGCCTGTGAATACCAAACTAGTTATCAATAATCGAAATAACTAACAGCTAATCGCTGTGGAGACTGGCTCACCATAAATACCGACAGCAATTTCAATACCTGAATTACTTGCACAATAACGAATGGTGTTACCTTTTGCGATGGTGCCATTAGCCCTAAATATGATTGTAGCGGTTCCAGGTGCAGTGAAAGACAATGTTGAACTACTGTCCGTTGTCACCTTTGTATTATTGATAATCTCGGCAGCCGCAGTCATGCCTGCTGCTAAAGTGAGGGTGTTATTGGATGTAGTCATATACAACATGCGATTATGCGCCATAGCTGTACTTTTAGCGTAATTGAGGGTGTTATTTATTAACCCCGTTGCATCGTCTATACGGCTTTGTTGTACCATGTTTTGGTAACTGGGTACGCCGATACCAACGAGTACCGCGAAGATAGAAATGGTGATCATTAATTCGATGAGGGTAAATCCGGTAGACCTTCTCATTCTTATACATCCTTGTTAAAGAAAACAATAGATTAACATGATAAGACGGGATGTATTGCTGAATTTAATACGATTTTAGGTTATTGGATCAATATCGGAGTGACAATTAAGATCAAAAAAGGGACCACACTTGAGTATCTAGTATGGTCCCTTAATATTAGCTAATTAGTATATAATACCGATTAGATTACCAATGCACACCGCGCATGATAGCTGCAAATGCAACTTGCTCGGTACTTGCTTGTGTTGGTGCATCTTTATCTTCTAGCTTACCTTTCGCAGCGGCTGAATCATTAAACATACGGTAGCCCGTGTTCATGATGATTTCGCTTACTTTAGGGAACAGAGAGTAAAGTACTTCAGACATAATACCGACTTTAGTGGCGATACGTTTAGGCTTACGGATAATAGCTTCAACAATTAAATCGGCAGCTTCTGACGGTGCCAGTGTTGGTACATTGTCATATACTTTTGTTGGACCAATCATAGGCGTACGCACAAGCGGCATATTAATCGTCGTCATGTTTACGTTACGGTCAGAGAACTCTGATGCAGCACAACGTGTGAATGCATCAAGTGCAGCTTTTGATGCTACGTATGCAGAGAAGCGCGGCGAATTCGTTAACACACCAATTGAAGATATGTTGATAACGTGGCCTTTTTTATTATCTAGCATACTTGGTGAGAAGCCCATGATCAAACGAACCGCACCAAAGTAGTTTAGCTGCATCGTTCTTTCGTAATCGTGGAAGCGGTCAAATGATAAATCAATTGAACGACGGATTGAACGACCCGCATTGTTGATTAATATATCAACAAAGTTATGCTCTGCAAGTACATTCTTTACTAACTCATCACATGATTCCATGTTGGAAATGTCACATGAATAGATATGTGCTTCGCCACCAAGTTCCTTGATTTGAGCTTGTGTTTCTTCTAGTTTCGTTACATCACGTGCTACAAGAATTAATTTCGCGCCTGTTGGTGCTAGTTTTAATGCTGTTGCTTCACCAATACCAGAACTTGCACCGGTAATGACAATCGTTTTACCACTAACATTACCTTTCAGCGTCATGTCATTGATTAGGTCATCATTTAGGTTACGTTCCCAATAATCCCATACCGCTGGTGCATATGCATCTAAACGTGGCACTTTAATATTTGAGCCTTCTAATGCACGTGCTGTTTCACGGTCATCAAAGCTTGTTGGGTAGTTAAGGAAGTTCAATACATCTTTTGGAATGCCAAGGTCATTTAATACACCTTCAGTAAGTTGTTTTACTGCTGGTAAATGAGTAATAGCTTGACGTACCGACGCTGGTAAGAAGTTAGCAATACGCGAATCAATACGGAATGCTGTTTTTGGTGCGTTACCCGCAGTAGCGAAGATATTTAGTACTTCACCAACCTTGAATGGTTTTGGATCAACAAGGTGGAAACAGTTGCTATGAACGTCTTCTTTATGACTGATGTAATCAATTGCATCTGCAACATAATCAACCGGTACGATATTAAGGCGGCGGCCTTCAACACCGATCATAGGCATCCATGTTGGAATTGTTTCACGGATTTTTTTCAACAATTTGAAGAAGTAGTAAGGACCATCTACTTTGTCGATTTCACCCGTTTTAGAATGACCAACAACCATACCAGGGCGGTAGATGCGGAAAGGAATAGAACATTCATCACGCACTACTTTTTCAGAGATATGTTTGGTGCGTAAATATGGGTTGTCCATATTTTCAGCTTCTTCAAACATGTCTTCGTAAAAAGTACCGTTGAACAAACCTGCAGCTGCAATAGAGCTAACATGGTGGAAGCTTTTCGCTTTAATGTGAACAGATGCTTCAACTGCGTTACGTGTACCAACAACATTTGCTGTTTCTTGTGATTCAGCATCTGCTTTCATATCGTAGATTGCTGCAAGGTGGTAAACATTGTCAATTTGGTCAGTATGTGTCGCCAACCATTGTTCATCAATACCTAAATTAGCTTTAGTGATATCACCTGTAACCATTTTGATACGACTTTTAACACTCTTATGCACTCGATCCTGTAATGCATTGAATTTGTGTTCTGAGCCTGGGCGAGTTAATACATACACTTGCGCATCTTCTCTTTCTACTAAACGTTCAATTAAGAAACGACCAATAAATCCTGTACCACCGGTAACTAAGTATTTCATTCCATTATCCTTAACTAAGCTATGTTTAATTTCTGTTAATTAAAATGATTGTGTATCACTTTTGTAGTAGTAATATCATTGAAATTAAAATGAATGTCAATGATGTGCCGTTAACGTAACTGGTAAAATGGCAAGTTTTACAACACACTGTCAGTGTAATGTGACGAGTTGTTGGTTTAATCTAATGATTAATTCTGTTAACAAATAATCAACGGCTAGTGTAAAAACTTGATTTTTTTAAATCATAATCATGCTGATTTTTTACAAGTTTAAAGTGTACTTAATTACATTTTGTTAACAAGTATTGGCGCGTACAGTTAAAAGTAATACTTATTTTAGATTGCTAATTCAAAGTCTTATTTGTTTTCGTTTATTTTTGGGGTGTTACATTGATCGGTTTTTATTAGCACTTTAATATCAATGCCTTATGTGTATGTTTTATTGTGTTGGTGGCTCTCTGTTAATGCGATGACCATAAACATTCATACTTTTGTTTTAAACATTATAAAAAAAGGATATTTTCTAGCTATATTGATGCGCTGTTTAATGTGATTAATGTCAAAAATAATTAATTTTAAATGACTTTGGAAGGAGGGGGTTATTAAGCCCTCAACCTATCTCATTAACTAAGAAATAGTGTGCTCTAGGACTTTAAGATTAGAATATTTGTTCCATAGTGAATTTGTATCACTAAAGTATTAAATGCTGAATTTAACTTTTTTACAATTTATAATTTTTAATTAGAATATTTGCTCGTGATAGCGGTATCAGTGAACTTTTCATTATGGTTTACAGGTGTTTATTTTTCGATGCTATATGTAAATTCGGCAATATTCTCATTTTGGAGAATAGTGATAATACGTTGATTGCTACTGCCTCTAAACTGAAGTGCTGGATCAGATAACGACTGCTCAAATTTACCATCAACTAGATAATCAACATATTGCACTACCATTTTTTGTTCTGGTGTTAGTTGCTCTATAGTATAGCCAGTCCATAGCCATACGTTCTTTCCAACACATTCTTTTTTAACTCTTTTTACAAGTTTTAATATGTGTTCTAGATTACCTAGATAAAGAGGGTCTCCACCACTTAAGCTTAAGCCCTTACGGCGTATGCGTGGATCGTTCAAGTCATTAATTATTTTATCTTCCATCGCTTGAGTAAAGACGGAACCATTGCGAGGTGACCAGGTAGATTGGTTATAACAACCTTTACATTGATGCTCGCAACCACTGACAAATAGTGTGACACGCGTACCTGGACCATTGATCACATCAACTGGATAATATTGGGAATAATGCATAGCTACTCTTAAACGCTAGCCAATGAGGCATTGACTAGCTAGTTGATTAAACTGAGGTCGGACGAGTTATTATTGTTTCCATCATTATAAATGTTTAACGCGGCGTTTTACTTCTTCTTGTTTACCATCGTTAAAGGGACGTGCATCGGGGCTACCTAGATAACCACATACTCGACGTGTTACAGATACCTTGGCAATGTCGTGGTTATCGCATTTAGGACAAGTAAAGCCTTTACTGGTACAGCTAAATTCACCGGTATAACCACATTCGTAACATTCATCGATAGGTGTATTGGTACCGTAGTAAGGCACACGTGAATAGCTATAGTCCCAGACATCTTCTAACGCTTCGACGTTGTGCTGCATATTGGGGTATTCGCCATAACAGATAAAGCCGCCGCTACTAACAGGTGGGTAGGGCATTTCAAAATCAATTTTATCGTATGGATTCACTTGTTTTTCAACATCCAAATGGAAGCTGTTGGTGTAATAGCCTTTATCTGTGACGTCTTTGATATCACCAAACGTGGTCTTATCTAATTTAGCAAAGCGGCTACACAGGTTTTCACTCGGTGTGGCGTATAAGCTGTACGCATAACCGCTTTCTGCTGTCCATTGTTCAGTACTGGTTTTCATGTGGCTAAGCATGGCAATGGCTTTTTGCTGCAAGGTTTCACTATCGTAAGGGTGAGTAGCATTACCAAATAGTGCATTAATCGCTTCGTGCAAGCCGATGTAGCCTAAAGAAATAGAGGCGCGACCATGCTTGAAAATATCTAATACGGCATCATCAGCATTTAGTCTAACGCCGCAAGCTCCTTCCATATAAAGGATAGGGGCAACACGTGCTTTGACTCCTTTAAGACGTGAAATACGGGTTTCGAGTGCTCGCTTACACAGGATTAAACGCTCATCTAATAATTGATAGAAGCGTGACTCATCCCCTTTTGCTTGAATGGCAATGCGCGGTAAATTAAGACTAACAACCCCTAAGTTATTACGGCCTTCATGAATTAATTTGCCTTGCTCTTCATAGGTGCCTAAGAAACTGCGGCAACCCATCGGGGTTTTAAACGAACCCGTTACTTTAACGACTTGATCATAGTTTAGGATGTCTGGGTACATGCGCTTAGTTGAGCATTCCAGTGCCAGTTGTTTGATATCGTAATTGGCATCTTCTGATTTATGGTTTAAACCATCTTTAATGGCAAACACCAGTTTTGGAAATACGGCTGTTTTATGGTTTCTGCCTAAGCCAGCAATACGATTTTTAAGAATTGACTGCTGAATTAAACGTGCTTCCCAGCTAGTACCTAAACCAAAACCGAAAGTTACAAAGGGTGTTTGACCGTTTGCGGTGTGTAAGGTGTTTACTTCATATTCTAGTGACTGGAATGCATCGAAGCATTCTTTTTCAGTGCGTGATCGTGCAAACTCTGCTTTATTTGGTATTGACCATTCTTCGGCTAGTTGGGTATTTTTATCAAAGCTCGCTGTCACGTAAGGTGCTAAGATCTCGTCAATGCGGTTGATCGTGGTACCACCGTAAATATGGCTGGCTACCTGTGCAATGATTTGTGCGGTAACAGCGGTTGCTGTAGTAATTGATTTTGGCGTTTCAATTTCAGCATTACCCATTTTAAATCCACGCGTCAGCATACCATCAAGATCGATCAGCATGCAGTTAAACATCGGGAAGAACGGGGCATAGTCAAGGTCGTGATAATGAATGTCGCCAGCTTCATGAGCATGAACAATATCGCGCGGTAAGATATGTTGCTTGGCATAATGCTTGGCAACAATACCAGCAAGTAGATCACGTTGAGTTGGGATCACTTTACTGTCTTTATTGGCATTTTCATTCAACAGTGATTCGTTACTTTGCTCAATAAGACCTTTAATTTCGTTAGTCAGGATGCTCTGTGTTTCACGGGCAATATCACGTTGATGACGGTATTCGATGTAAGCGCGAGCAATGAGTTTATTGCTTTCTTGCATCAGCACATCTTCAACGGTGTTTTGAATTGTGTGGATCTCAATAGCATGTTCGCTAGAGACGTCTTGTTGAATAAGGAGCTGGTGTACTTTATTTGCCATATTGGCCGCATAATCACGGTTTTCTTGTTGCACTGACTTAGCTGCAGCGTAAATAGCGTCTTGTATGCATTGAATGTTGAACGGCACACGACAACCATCTCGTTTGATGACAAATAGATCCACAAAATACTCCTTAAGGCAAAATTAAAATCATAATGTGACACTATATATAGGCATTGAATTTGGCAGTGGCACAAGATGTTGTGTATTAGGCTTGAAGTTTGTTTTTGGTGTATTGATTTCGATCAAGAATTATTACGCCTGGGTTAGGATTTATTCGGGATGTATTCTTGATCAAGAAATGGCATTATTTTTGTTGTAAGTTTATTTTTGAACGATATTTAAACGTAAAATGAGCAGTGTAATAGTTATTATGAATAAAGCTTTACAACTTCAAGAGGTTGCTCTAATATTCGCTCCATTGCTGCGGAGGGGTGGCAGAGTGGCCGAATGCACTGGTCTTGAAAACCAGCAGGGGTTAATAGCTCCTCGAGAGTTCAAATCTCTCCTCCTCCGCCATCCATTCAAGAGAACGCTAATTGATTACTATTTATAGTAACTGGTTAGCGTTTTTTTATATCTGTTTTTCACATAATCAACATTTTTTTCACTAATCCTCAGTTAACTTCACTATTATAGCCAGACATCTATTCAGCCTATTTGAGAATTCAGTTTATGAATCAATCTATCTGTTACCGTCTTCGCGACTTTTTTATTGCTACTTCTATTATTATCAGTGTTGTTTTTTCAACCGCGGTATTTGCTGAAAATAATGCAAAGCTTGCTCCTGATTTTTCATTACCCGGTGTTAATAATAGCCAAATAAACCTTGCTGATTATCGCGGTAAAGTTGTGCTGGTCGATTTCTGGGCCTCGTGGTGTACGCCGTGTATTCGTTCGTTCCCGTGGATGGATGAAATGGTTGAAAAATATGGCGAACAAGGTTTTGAAATTATCGCCATTAATATGGATCAAGAAGCAATTCTCGCGAAGAAGTTCTTAACACGCTATCCAAATAAACTGACTATCGCCTTTGACCCACAAGGCGTTGTCGCGGAGCAGTATGAAGTCATGGGTTTACCGAATTCGTTTATACTTAATAAACAAGGTGAAATTGTGTATAAGCACGTTGGTTTTAGATTATCCGAATTAGACAAATACGAAGCAGAGATCTTATCGTTATTACCGTAATGATGTGCAGGTAGAACAGAGTTGATAGAAGTAAGTGAGTGGAAACAACTTATATAAGTAATAGTTTATTTAATGTTTGGAGCGGCTTATGAGACGGATTTTATTATTAGCCTGTATGTTGAGTTTAACTGCGTGTTCATCACTCGGGGTCAAACCTTGGGAGCGTGACTTGCTGGCTAAACCGGAAATGCAGCTTGCAGAAAACCCAATGGAAATGGGATTTGACGACCATACTTATTTTAGTAAAGAAGGTTCTAGTGGCGGCGGTAGTTTTGCTGGTGGAGGTTGTGGATGCAACTAAAGTGTAAGAGCAAAACCTTTGCTAACATTTCGCTGACCCTTGCCGCAGCGACATGCGCGCTGGTGGCTCCTGCCATGGCCGAACTATCTACCCCTGAAGTCTCTGAGATTGATAGCTGGGATGTTGATCTGGGGTTACTTATTTATGCCGAAAGTGACGACCAAGTGCAAGCTTATGAAGGTGCACTTTCTGTTACTAAGCAAATTGATGACGAACGTAGTATCAATGTTAAAGGTGTGATTGATGTGCTTACTGGCGCCTCACCCAACGGCGCAGTGGCTCAAAATAGAGCGCAAACCTTCACCCGGCCTTCTGGTAATGGAACCTACACTACGGCTGCAGGTGATACGCCGCTTGATGATACCTTTAAAGATACTCGCGTTGCCCTCAGTTCTCAATATCAACAACAACTCAACCGCCAGTGGCTTTATTCTGGAGGTGCAAACGTGTCTAAAGAATATGATTACCTTGCGCTATCGATTAACAGTGCGCTGGCACGTGATTTTAATAATCGTAATACCACCGCTTCTGTCGGCTTTTCTTATGCATACGATACCATTGAGCCAGAAGGTGGTATTCCTAATCCAGGAGCGCCTGTCGATGATCCTGATAATCGTTTAGAGGACAGTGAGACGAAGCAAACTTTAGATCTGCTGTTGGGGTTAACGCAAGTGATTAACCGGCAGACGCTAATGCAATTAAACTATTCGATTAGTGATGTTAGCGGTTATCAAACCGACCCGTTTAAAATATTGTCAGTGATTGATAGCGACGGTTGGGCAAATGATTATGTCTATGAAAACCGCCCAGATCAGCGCACCAAGCAAAGCCTGTTTTGGCGTACCAAATATAACCTGCAACCGTCTGGGCAAGTATTAGATGTCAGTTATCGTTATTTTTGGGATGATTGGGGGATGGCCTCGCATACCATCGATAGTAAATGGCGTATGTCGCTGGCGAACAGCCACTTTATTGAACCGCATATTCGTTATTATAATCAACAAGCAGCAGACTTCTATCGGGTTTATCTTGATGACGGTCAACCTATACCAGAATACATGACTGCGGATTATCGCTTGGGTGAACTGCAAACCTATACTATTGGCTTGAAGTATGGCTTTCCGGTTGCAGGTAATGAGTTTAGCGTGCGACTGGAATATTACTTAACGCAAGTATCGGGTGATGAATCATTAGCGAAAGGCGTGGGTATGACGGGGGTTGATCTCTATCCTGATAAAAGTGCCATCATGCTACAGAGTTTCTATCGCTTCTAGTAGCGCTTCTAACATCGTTCTAAGTATCGTCAGAGTGTAAGAGGGATAGTAGTTTGGGTAAAGCTTATAACTTAACGCGACAAGTCGATCACTGGCTCGGTGAATTTGTGGTCATGGCGAGCACCTGTCAGATATTATTGGATGATGTGGATGCCGCGCAAGCGAATCGTCTTGTTGCGCTCGCCTATACAGAAGCAAAACGCATTGAAGTTAAATACAGTCGTTTTCGTGATGGCAATATTATTGCTAGTCTTAATCATGCTAAGGGTAGGACTGTACAGCTTGATGATGAAACGGTAAAACTGATTAATTTAGCTGATTTATGTTTTCGATTGAGTGATGGTTTATTTGATATCAGTGCTGGGGCGCTGGGTAAGTTGTGGCATTTTAAGCAACAAACAACGCTGCCAAGTGACGTCGATATTAACGCCTTATTACCCCATATCGGTTGGCAACAAGTGCAATGGCAAGCCCCGCTATTAACCTTGCCTGCAGGCATGCAAGTTGACCTTGGTGGTATTGGCAAAGAATACGCTGTTGATAAGGTTGCGCTGTTATTAGAAAATGAAATGCGATTGCAACAAATCGACAGTGCATTTTTGGTTAACTTTGGTGGTGACATTTACGCTAATCGATTACGTCGTAATGGGGTAGCCTGGCAAGTGGCTATTGAAGATCCGCAACATCTTGGTAAAAGTAAACTGATGGTTAGCTTAGGCAAAGGTGGTTTAGCGAGTAGTGGTAACAGCCAGCGCTTTATTGATGTTGACGGTCAGCGTTATAGCCACATCTTAAACCCTCAAACAGGCTATCCGGTTGCTGATGGACCTGCTCAAGTCACTGTGTATGCACAAAACTGCGTACAAGCGGGGATGCTGGCAACCATCGCGCTATTACAAGGTGAATTCGCTGAAGACTTCTTGAAAGCGCAAGATTGCCGTTACTGGTTATAGCTCAATGCCAATGAGATTATTTATAACAAGGCTATTTATCACAAGACTACTTATAACTAGAAAGTTAAACTTGGTTTTGTGGTATACCTGCCACGAACTGTTCGATATTATTGATTAACTGATCTACCAAGGTTTGAATCGCTGAGTCAGACCCCCAAGCGACATGTGGCGTTAAGATCAGGTTCGGTAAATGAGCGTTCGCAATTAGTGGATTGCTGCCATCCGCAGGCTCTTGAGTAAATACATCAACACCTGCGCCAGCGATTTGCTGAGTAAGTAATGCATCGACTAACGCGACCTCATCAACCAGACCACCACGTCCTGCGTTAATTAACACACTAGTACTCTTCATCTGCTTAAATTCGTCACTGCTGATGATATTGTGCGTTTGCTCTGCAAGTGGGCAATGTAGTGTCAGTACATCCGCTTGTGCTAAGACTGATTCAAACAGAGTGTAGCCTTCACGACATTTATTCGCCCCTTTACGCTCAGCAAAAAGTACCGTCATGCCGAGTGCTTTGGCTAATGTTGCCACTGCATTACCTAGACTACCTTTGCCAATAATACCTATCGTAGATCCCGCAATATCAGAAATAGGATGGCTAAAGAAACAGAACTGTTTTTGCTGCTGCCAAACACCGGCTTGAATATCTTGATGGTAACCCACTAGATTTCGTTTTAGCGCAAACATCATGGCTAATACATGCTCTGGCACGGAATTAGTCGCATAGCCTTGAATATTACTCACTGTGATGTTGTGCTGACGACAATAATCCAAATCAATATTATTGGTGCCGGTCGCCGCTACCGCGATCATTTTTAACTGTGGGCACTGGCTTAATCGTTGCGCATCTAAAATTACTTTGTTAGTAATTACAATGCTGGCATCTTGCAGGCGCTCAATCACTTGCTCTGGCGTTGTTGCCGCATATTCTCGCCACTGATAATCAATATTAGGTTGGGGGATAGTAATATGTTCTGGGATCGTAGAGCGGTCGAGAAAGACGATAGTTTCCATGCAAGCAAGTCCAATTTGATAGTTAATGGTTAAGGTTCAAAGTAGATTGAAATACTGCTTGCGCTAATTTCCGCAGGCTGATACTTTTAATTAATGAAATTAAAACCTATTTTTGCACTTATCACAACATCTTGGTGGCACTCTCTTCTATAAGAGCGGTGTTGAATACTTTTGTTCACAGATCGCCGGATGGCTACTGATGAATAAAGTATGTATGTCTCCGGTAATCTATCTTGGAGATATACAATGGAAAATAACCTATCATTACACTTAGACCAAACGTCTAATTTAAATCAAGCATCTCATTCAAACCAAAAAGCTGATATTAAAGAAAAAATTCTCACTGGCGATCGCGCTACTGGCTCTTTGCATCTCGGGCACTATGTTGGTTCCTTACAACAGCGGGTTAAATTACAGCATCAATATGAGCAAACGATATTAGTTGCTGATATGCAGGGGCTCACTGATAATGGCCATAATCCACAAAAAGTCGCGTCAAATATTTTAAATGTTGTCGCTGACTATCTTGCTGTCGGTATTGACCCATTAAAAACCACCATCTGTTTACAGTCTGGCATTCCTGCATTGGCTGAGCTCACCATGTATTATTCAAATCTAGTGTCTATTGCCCGTTTAGAGCGTAATCCGACGGTTAAAACTGAAATCAACAGTAAATCATTTGGCCGATCTATTCCTGCTGGTTTCTTAACGTACCCGATAAGTCAGGCTGCTGACATCACCGCATTTAAAGCCACGTTAGTGCCAGTGGGTGAAGATCAATTACCTGTGCTTGAGCAGACTAATGAAATAGTAAGAAAGCTAAATAACATAGCCCAACAAGAAATTTTAGTTGAGTGTAAACCTTTGTTAAGCAAAGTTTCACGTTTACCAAGTGTTGATGGTAAAAGTAAAATGTCTAAATCTATGGGTAATACCATTATGCTCAGTTCGAGTGAAAAAGAGATCACTAAAGCGGTTAAAGCCATGTATACAGATTCAAATCATTTACGCGTGAGCGATCCGGGACAAGTGGAAGGTAACGTGGTATTTACATATTTAGATGCATTTCATCAAGATCAAGAGTATGTTGCTAATTTGAAAGAACAATATTCAGCTGGTGGTTTAGGTGATGGCACTGTTAAGAAGGTTCTCGAAGAGTGCTTACAGGATTTATTAAAACCAATCCGTCAATGTAGAGAAGAGTTTGTCGCTGATAAAGCACAGCTCATTTCCATTTTGAAAGCTGGAACAGAACGTTCTCAAGATGAATCTAATGATGTATTACGGCAGGTGAAAAATGCCTTCGGTTTAAATTTATTTTAAAAGGATTATTAAAGTGAATAATATTTTTGATGCGATACCAAAGGATCTTAGCAATGAAGTATTTGAAGATTTGGTTAGTAGTAACAAGGTTAAAATAGAACGGATTATTTCAAAAGGGCACACATCACCGGATGTTGGTTGGTACGAGCAAGAACAAAGCGAGTGGGTGATTGTTATTGCTGGTAGCGCGATTATTGGCTTTGATGACAAACCTGCTGTGACGTTAAAAGCGGGTGATTACCTGAACATTCCCGCACACCAAAAACACAAAGTTGCGTGGACGGAGCCTGATATAGAAACTGTTTGGTTGGCTGTGCATTATTGACTATATGGAACGTGTTTAAACACTGTATTGGTTTCTATCCAAGTCAGATCCGAAACCATCTGGATGTTATCCCTTGCTGCCCTGTGACATTGGTATTTCCTTGTGAGGAAAAACACTTCGACGTTGACTCTATTATTTCTGGATTATCACCTCTAACGCAAGTTCACTGTATTAAAACTAGCTATTATCATGGCTTTATGAATTCATTATCAGAGAATTATGCATTTTCAGGGGCAACATTTTTTAATGATAAAATGAGCAATAGCCATGAATTGCATAATGTGAATTTACTTCGTTAAACTATTGATGCTAAATTGTTTATTACCTTATTATTCATGAAGTGTAGGGAATACTATAAATGGGAGTTGAAATGGAAATTCGAATTGATGATTTAACAGGTAAAGAAGTAGCGTTGTTATTACAAGAGCATCATGAAGACATGCTTGAACATACACCTGCTGAAAGTGTACATGCGCTGGATATTAGCGGACTGCAAGCGCCAGATGTGACATTTTGGAGCGCATGGATAGAGGGTGAACTTGCAGGCTGTGGCGCGATCAAAGTGATTGAAGCTGGGCATGCTGAGCTAAAATCAATGCGCACATCGAGTACGCATTTACGACAAGGGGTGGCTCAGCGGTTACTGACGTATATTTTAGCTGCGGCCAAAGACCAAGGCATAGCAACCATAAGCTTAGAAACGGGCACGCCAGATTCATTCATACCAGCTCAAAAGCTGTATCGAGACTTTGGTTTTAAGGAGTGCGCGCCGTTTGCTAACTACAGCGAAGATCCGTACAGCTTATATATGACGAAAAAAATCGATTGAGTATCTGCACGACTTAATCATAGCGTTACTAAATCGTACTCTCACTTAACACCATCACGCCTTCAAGTAAATTGTACATGATCGCACTTGATACTGTCATAAACAGTAAGCCGGTAACTAAGTTGATTGCTGGCGCTGCTTTTTGTACGCGTGTTTGTACCGTTGGCTTTGATAAAATTAACGCGATAAATACAAACCAAATTAGTGATAATACTAGCATGATAACGGTTGCGACCAACTTCGTCATAAAGCTCACATCAGGCGTGATCATGGCCGAAAATAAGATGATGAAAAACACCATACATTTCGGATTTAATAAGTTAGTCCAAAGCCCTTGCATGAAACCTTGTGTTGGCGTTAATTTATTTAATTTTAGTTGATTATCATCGACAGATACTTTTGATTTCCAATGCTGCAGTGCCCCTTTTACAGCCCCAAAGCCCATCCATGCTAAGTAACTTGCACCTACCATTTGCACTATGATGTACAAGGTTTGTGAACTCTTAATAATCAAACTCACGCCAGTTAAGCTTAAAATAGTATGAATTAAAATAGCAATCGAAATACCAATTGCAGAGGCAATCGCGGTGTTGCGTGATTCTTGGCTAGCTAGTTTTACAACTAATGCAAAGTCTGGCCCTGGGCTCGCTAAAGCAACAGCGTGAATAATAGCGAGAGATAAAAGCAGTTCGATGTTCATTGATAAACCTTAATATAGTAATTATGCCACTATATTAAGGTGTAAAGAAAAGGCATTATAGGAAAAAATTGCAGGGAAAGGTTAAATCTACAGCACACGACGCTGAAAGTGAGATGGGGTGATTAGGTAGGCATTTTTGAATGCTTTATTAAAATGGCTTTGATCAAAAAAACCAACTTGATAGGCGACATCAGATAGGTTTCCGCCTTTCATTAACGCTTTCTTGGCATACTCTAAACGAACTCTTTTCAAATAAGCGTGAGGTGTCATGCCCATTGATTGTTTGAATTGACGTAAAAACTGAAATTTACTGAGATCTAGGTTTTGTGCTAATTCGTCCAATTGAAATGATTGACTTGGTTCATCATGAAACAAGGTTCTGATGTAGTTTAATTGCTGGGTAGAAAGCTTTTTTGCCGAGGTGTATTGTGGTACTGGCATTCCTCCATTATGGATAAATAGCTCGGTGATAAAAGCCATCATAGTGGTTTCAATCTGCAGTTTGGCACTCGCTGTTTGCTCTGTCGTTAACAGCTGGTGTAAATGCAAAAATGCATTCGATAGTGCCACATTATTAACTAAAGGAGCGTTAAAAAAGGTTTCTGATTGATTCATTTCATGGCTAATATCATTAACATAATCAACAGGTAATGCCATTACATGTGATTGATAACCGCCAAGGGTGATGTTATCGCCGTTATGCGCTTCATCTGGATTCAAAGTTGAGATAAAACCGGGCGCAAGGTGATACACCTTACCTTGGTGGCTATATTGCTGGCAACCGCTGGTAACAATACCAATATGGTAATCAAGATGCACATGGCGCTCGAAAGAAAATTTTTCAACATTCGCCGAGCTTAATTCGATATTAGGCAGGATAGGGTTGTGCCAATATTCAATTTGCTCTATTTTTTTTCCATCGGCACTCATCTACACGCTCATATTTTTAGATATACGGTCTTCATTCGCATGGACTAAGCCATTAATGCCTTATGTTAACAGCTACTGGCCAATTGATTATAGTAAATAATTGCACTGTTTCCGGGGATTATTCTCTCAACAGTGACATATCATTTTCACTATTCTGATGTTATTTCATAACCGTATGTGTACTTGTACCTACAAAGTTGTAAGTTTGATGTGACGTATGTTGTATTATAGTTAACGATACTTTACATCGATATAAAGACTATGTATTGTCCATGATACTGATTTTCAAGCTTTAGGTAGTTAAGGTATCTGAATTGCCGCTGTTAATCAGGTAAATGCACTGCATTCTACATCTTAAGGATTAATACGTGTTAAATACTAAAAGTAGTCAATCTCATTCTCAACCTGAATCTAATTCATCTTCTTATTCTAGCTCGGCGTCTTCTAGTTGGAACTCGCATGATACCAAATGGACGCTCAGTTTATTTGGTACAGCTGTAGGGGCCGGTATACTGTTTTTACCAATCAATATTGGTGCTGGTGGATTTTGGCCACTTATTATCATGGCTTTACTCGCGGGGCCGATGACCTTTTTAGCACACAGAGGTTTATCTCGATTTGTACTTTCTTCTAAGCATCCTGAAGCTGATTTTACTGATGTGGTTGAAGAGCATTTTGGTCCTAATGCTGGTCGCATTATCTCTGTGCTTTATTTTCTATCTATTTATCCTATTTTACTTATTTATGGTGTTGGCTTAACCAATACAGTAGATAGTTTTATTGTTAATCAGCTTGGTTTTGGCTCTCCTTCACGTGTGTTGCTATCCGGTATATTGGTTGCTGGTATGATCGGCGTGATGATGGGAGGAGAAAAGTTAGTGCTTAAAGCGTTTGAGATCATCGTGTATCCATTGGTGCTTATTCTTGCTGGCTTATCAATCTACATGATCCAAGATTGGCAGGTGCCTGACGTATCAATGACAACTGATATGGCTGAGTTTTCGCGTACATTATGGTTTGCCGTGCCTGTTACTGTATTTGCGTTCAGCCATGCCGCCGCTATTTCTAGTTTTACGACGGCACAAAAGCGTCATTATGGTAAACGAGCAGGAAAGAAGTCAGAACAGATCCTCAAGCGTACTTCTATCATGCTTATTTCGTTTGTAGTATTTTTTGTTTTTTCTTGTGTGTTCAGCTTAACGCCAGCGCAGTTGCTAGAAGCTAAAATACAAAACATATCGGTTTTATCGTATCTTGCAAATGTGAAAGATAATGCCTTGATTGCTTCTTTAGGTCCTTTAATCGCTTTTATTGCTATTACATCGTCATTCTTTGGGCATTTCTTAGGTGCGCGAGAAGGGTTAAATGGTCTGATTCGTAAACAAGTAAACATGACGCCAGCAGCGACGAATAAGCTGACTATTTTTATATTGTTTACCAGTATCTGGGCTGTTTCGGTGATGAACCCAAGTATTTTAAATATGATGGAAATGTTCTCGGGGCCAGTTATTGCGATGATTTTGTTTGTGATGCCAATGTATGCGATACATAAAGTCGAAGCTTTGGCTCAATATAGTGGTGCGTTAAGTAATATCTTCGTGACGACGATGGGGTTGATTGCAATCTCAGCGTTAATATTCAACGTGTTCTTATAAGTATGGCGGAATAACAAAAGAAGGGACGGTTAGTTTCTTGAAGAGGACTCAATTGCATATGTGTAAATGACACAGGCAATTGAGTCTTAGCTACTTTATTACTACAAGCTATTATGACGTAGCTTGAATACTAGCTAAACGCGGTAATTTGCCTTTTAATGCTGTGATATGCAATGTCTTGTTAGACAGATAATCAGTCAAACCATTGTTACGTAATAAACACGCAGGGCAATCGCCACAACCTTTACCGACAACACCATTATAGCAAGTCAGTGATTGGTGAGTGACAAAATCAAGTTCATCATGCAAGTCTGCAAGTGCCCATGTTTCTGCTTTGTTTAGCCACATTAATGGTGTTTCAAATTTAAACTCTTTCGCCATGCCTAGATTACAAGCTTGGTTAATTGACTTAATAAATTCATCTCGGCAATCAGGATAACCAGAAAAATCTGTTTCACATACACCAGTGATCACTGTATTAGCGCCCACTTGATAAGCATAGATACTGGCTAACGTCATGAACAAGATATTACGGCCTGGGACAAATGAATTTGGTAAACCATTATCCATAAGTTCATGAGAAACCGCGATATCGTCACGTGTTAACGAGCTAATCGCTAATTCACCAAGCAGATCAACATTAATGATTTTATGATTTTTAACACCGAAATAAGCAGCTGTTTTTTTCGCTACTTCGATTTCTTGGCTATGGCGCTGGCCATAATCAAAGGTAATACAGTCTACGCTGTCATAGCGTTGTAGCGCATCGACTAAACAGGTAGTGCTATCCTGGCCGCCACTGAATACTAATACGGCTTTGTTTGCTGTCTGCTGTGACATTTGTTGTCCTTTTATCTATCTTATGTAAGGCTTTAATAAGGCGATAATAACATAAGAATGTTTAAACAAGGTTAAATCGGTTGTTTAAATCGCTTAAACAATTGTCTGCGAGTGGTTAAAAAACAACGTTGCAATCGCAACTATGCAGGAGGTATTTGTTTCGGTAGAATGTAATAACTGCTGTATATAAACATAGGTGTATTACATAGTCGTTATATGTAAGTTCATCCGTATAGCTGTTAATTCTATCAGTCGGCTTTGCTGACTTTTTGTTTTTTTATTGGTAAGCATAAGCATGTCAAATAATAGTGAAAACGCGCAATTAAAACCACAAGACCGTGGTTTACAGATCATCTCAGAAGCAGAGAAGGGGAGCCCTTTTTCTCAACTTGCTGCTGCGGATATGTGCCATGCGCGAGGCCATTTTGATGACGCTTTTTATTGGTATAGCATCGCTGTTCGTTCATTTACCAGCAACCCGACTGCATACTCAGCTGAAGTCATTAAGTACGAAGTATCTGCCGCAGAATGTAATCTTGCAGGCATGTTCTTTAATGGCTTAGGTACAGACACTGATAAAATTCAAGCATTTAAACTGTATGCCGAGGCCGCGCGTAAGCGTTATGTTAAAGCACAAGTACAATTAGGTATGATGTATGTGTACGCCGAAGGTATTCAGCAGCATTACGGTTTAGGCTATGCTTGGCTCAACGCGGCACAACTTAATGGCGAAGATCGTAAAGATATTAAAAAAGTACTGAAGATGATCGAAACTAAAATGGATCGTAAAGCGTTGGATAACGCGCGTAAAATGTCAGAGCAATGGATTGATGAAGCTATTTTAGAAAAACTTGTACAGCGTAAGAAGACCCGTTTTTCTTTCATCAGTAACTGGTTTAAAAAATCGTAAGCAATTAATTATCTCGTCTTAGCTGTGAAATTATCTCCATTCTTCTAAACTTAAATTATCTGTAAATGATTAATAGGTGATGAAGATGGATTTAAGTAATTTTGAACAAATGGATACTGCGATCTTACTCAGTATTGTTAACGAAAAATTGCGTTTAGAATGCCCTGATTTACATGATCTTTCTGCAAGTTATGACATGCCCACCGAAGCCCTAGCGGATAAACTCGATACCTTAGGTTATCATTACGACACAAAAACTAATCAGTTTAAAAGCTTTTAGCGCTGAGCTTATCGTTTGCATTTTACTATTGCTAAAACCCTCCTTATACTGGCATTTGACTATTAATTCACAACAGTTAAATAACAATAGTTAAAAAATAAGAATCAAATAATAAGAATAAAAACAACAGCCAATATGGAGGGCGCATGTTTAAGAAAATCTTACCTTTAGCCGTATTATCATCTTTAATTGTTGGGTGCACAGCATCGCCAACAGGCCGCAATCAAGTATTATTGTATTCATCTGGCGACATGAGACAGCTGGGGGCGCAATCATTCGATCAAATCAAACAGCAAGAAAAAATCAACACAGATCCTAAGCTGAATAATTACGTGCAGTGTATCGCTGATACACTCACGCACTATGTGGATCAATCGACAGACTGGGAAGTGATTGTGTTTGATAGCCCGCAAGTGAATGCTTTCGCATTGCCGGGCGGTCACATTGGCGTGTATACCGGATTACTAAAAGTAGCTAAAACACCATCTCAATTGGCTGCGGTAATGGGTCATGAGATCGTACACGTAACGGCAAACCACAGTAATGAACGTTTATCACAATCTAAGATCACAGGCCTTGGTTTGCAAGTGACAGACTACGCCTTACAAGATCAAGCTTATAAAGACACGGCGATGCAAGCGTTAGGCTTAGGTATTCAATATGGTATCGCATTACCGTATGGCCGGACTCAAGAGTCGGAAGCGGATATTGTTGGCTTAGAGTTAATGGCGAAAGCGGGCTTTGATCCACAAGAAAGTGTGGCGTTATGGCAGAATATGGCGGCGGCATCAGGCGGGAATCAACCACCGGAGTTACTATCAACGCATCCATCACATGATACCCGTATTAAAGATTTACGTAAGGCTATCGCTAAGTTACCAGCAGAGTATCGCCAACCAAGAGAACTGAGCTGCACGTACTAGCTGCGGTTAATTAACGGCTGTAATCAAAATTGCTAATAAAAAGGGCGCTCACCGACTGACTAAATGCAGTTAAATGAATGCCCTTTTTGTATTTTAACGCTACTTTATCTCTAATCTATGTGAGTATTACCATGTTTGATAACGTTTCGCAGCATGTTGCTGGCGCTGTATTAATTGTTGTTTACGTTGCTTGGCAGTAAACATAGGAATGTCGGCAGGTAAATGCTGACGTAGCTCACTGAGTTTCACAACGGTTGTTTCTGGTGTTGTCGACGTAATTAATTTGTCATCAACGCCGCTTTGAATACGTAACATCAATACACCTGTTGGCGTGCTGCTGGTATCAACCCAATCTTGGATCTCAGGATCTTTTGGGGATGCCACGATGTAATAGTAACCATCAGTACTCTTGTAAGCTTGAGCTTGTCCATTAAGTCCCCAAGAAACACTGCTTTGTGTATTTACCCAGTCTGGTGATGCTGCCCAATAGTTCATGGTATGTAGACCATTATAGTCAGATTCAATCTCAGGTAGTTTAATGATCAGTGCTTCATCTTCTTGCAGATCATAATGACCGAGGCTGTTATATTGCCCGAGAATACCGATATCACCTGTTGGACGGAATGCAATCAAGGTGTTTTTAGGTAACCATGAAATTTTATCAGCAAAATCAGGCCAGAATGTCCCCTGGCGTCTTATCATTGATGTTGCGTTGTTGATACGTTCTGTTAATGCAGCTGCGCTGTAAGGTTTACTCGCGACACCTTCGCTACTAAGGCGTTTAATGGTAATGGTACCCGCTGATTCGGTATTCCAATTGGCGTGAGTATGACGAGAAATAACAATTAAATCTTGTTGTTGCTGTGGTAATTTCATCCAGTTTCCCGGTACTTTATTTTTACTTAGGGTAACGCTAAAATTACCGTCAGCATCAAATATCATGTGGTTATCATCAAGTACTGACACGGCACCTTGCGGGTTCGCGGCTTCAAATAACTCTAATAAGAAATCAGCTGTTGTGCCACGGTTACCTGTGATGATATAGACATTTTCACCGTCTTTATTACTTACATTGGCGGCGCGGTAATAAGTATCTGGATTATCAATACCAATGCGTTTACCGGGATCAAGTAGGTTACGGAAATGAGGGTAGCTACCATCACCACCTGAGATTGCACCACTCATCGCAGCATTGGTTATTGCAGATAAGAGTTCATAGGCTTCAATACGATGCTGTGGATCACGCTGGTAAATGCTGCTGTTACGGAACTGTTGCTCTACATCACCAAGGGTCGTGTAAAATTCAGCCCAAGCTTGTTCGAGCGCTTGCTGCTCGGCTACTTCACTTTGTGATGGGCTATCGGCTGTATTAGCACATGCAGTCAGTAGCCCTGCGAGTAATAAACAGCTAACCATTTTGGTCTTTCGACGGCTAATCAAATTAGCTAGCATTGTTTTTAATGGCATTGTGTTGAATAACATAGGGTAAATGATCCTATTTTTCACTTAAGAAATATAATTATTATTTACTACAGTCCTGTTTCCATACAGTATTTCGCTATAGTGATATGTGTTATAGGGTGCAAACATTAGTACAACAAGCTATCAAATGTTCAGATTGATAGCTGTACATACAGTGTATTAGCACAGTATTAAAAAGCTTCTGTGAAATTAAAGTAGAAACCGTTACCAAACTCACTCATGCCTAAATCTAAGCGAATGTTCATTTTTGGTTGGATTTGATAACGATAACCAACACCGTAACTGACGAACAGATCGTTAGATAGTTTGTCGATGCTCTCGCCCACACCACCAATACCTGACCATAACGTCATGCCGTGATTAGACGGTAATCCATTCGTGCGGCTAAAGGTATGACGCCATTCAACTGTTGTTTCAAAGGCTGTTTTATCAATAAATTGACCTTTGAAAATCCCACGCATAGAATTGGCACCACCTAGCGTGGCAAGATCATAAAAAGGCACATCGCCTTTGGTTGCTTGGAACTGGGTAAAGCTAGCAATTGTATTGGTTGGGTTAAAGCTGTAATAAGATCGGAACTCGAAATTAGCTTTGTAATAGTCACTGTCAGAACCAATTTTTTCATTAAAGTTTAAATAATTGGCTTTAAAATAAAGACCTTCTTTGGCATTCACAGCAAAATCACGTGAATCATATTCAAGCACTAAACCTAGACCCAATGTAAACGGCTTGTCGGCATAATCCTGAAAATCTTGGTCTGCTAAGATGTAATCTGATTGCTCTGTTGCTTTTACGTAGTTCATTTCAGCGTTGGCACCAAAGTACCAGTCGCCAAAGAAACGATAAGCAAGACTACCGATATATTCACCACGATTAGCGTCATACGTGGTGTCTTCCCCCATTTCTACTGTCGAGCCCTTGTCATAACCAACACCAAAGTATTGTGACGATTGCTGACCAAAGTTGACGACACCTTCGTACTTAGCATTATTATGATTAAAGAAGATGTTTTGTTTTGATTGAAAACCATAACCCATGCTGCCGTTGCTCGGGAAGTTGACCATCATAAACCCGGTGATGCTTGAACGTTGTAAATCAATGTCGTTACGGTCTGTGGTGAAAGAATACAAACCACCACCGGCCAATAAAGCACCTTGTTCAGGCGTATAAGCTGGACCACCTAATAGACTAAACATGCTATCGCCATTCTTTTCACGTAATGGTTTGATGGCGTAATCAAGATCTTCAGCGTATTGGCTCAATACCGCTTTCTCTTCGCTGTCTTCCGCATGGACGGCTAAGTTACTGGCATAAGTCTGGGCGTCATTATAGTTCGCAATAATCTGCTGCACGTCATCTTCAGATTGATAACGGGGCAGCTCTGCATACAAAGTGGGTAATTGGGTTCGCTTGGCGGCAAGCAAGGTATCTGGCGATTGCGTGGTTAATCGCATTTTAATTTCACTGGCGGCTTGGCTTATCTCTTCAGGTGCAGGAGTTGGACTTGTCGCACAACCTATAACGGAAGTGATAGAAAGTAATAATATCGTTGGATTATGCAATTTCATAATAAGACCACTAAGAATTTTAGAGTGGCGATAATAATGCCTAGATAGGGTTCAACATATATTGTTTATGATAAAAAATCGCTAAACGAAATATTTTAAAAACCTTTATTGTTTGGTGTCAGTTTTTATATCGATTTCGTTTCATAAGCTTATTTTTAATTACATTTACAACAGTAAGTGGGTGATTAGTGCTCTTGTCAATTAATCGTTGAATCTCTTCAGGGCTTATTTCGGTATAGCCATCGTGGGCCATTAAAATTTGAGTGATGTTGAGTTGTAATAATTTGTTTAATGATTGCTTGTAAGCATCGGGCTGATAAATAGGGAAGGGCGAGGTAAATTTATTACGCAGTTTTAAAATCATATCACCGATATACATCTGCTGTGTTGGCTGGTGTAAAAACGATAAGTCACGGTCGGTATGACCTGGTGTGAAATGCACAATCCACTCATCAAACCCTGGCACAGGTGTTTCATCGTGTAAAATAATATCAGTTTTAAGGTAAGGAGAATAATAGATATTCTGAATTTTTTTCCCTTTGCGACGTGCCACATATAGTGCCAACATGATATCTATACTATGAGCGACACGACCTTTGAAACCTTGATACCACTGCTTTTCAAAACCTACCGATGCAATACTACAACCAAATTGTTTACGTAATAAGTGGGCGCCGCCAGCATGATCAGGATGCATATGCGATATCAACACCAGTTTTAAGTCGTTGATGTCACGTTGCAGCGTGTCTGTAATGAAGGCTTTTATGACAGGTACATCACATCGACAACCACCATCAAGTAGCAACAACTTATCTGGGTATTCGACTAACAAAATAGTTTGAATATAACCTTCGATATGGTGTATCTGCATGAATAAACATTCCTCTAAATTCGACTTTACACAGTGTTGCGCAAATGCCCTAGATGTTATAGCTATGATACTTCAAATGTTAACCTTGTGGTGCTTAATTGTTTTTAATGTTAAACCGTATAGACGTTAACTCTGTGTAATGCGATAAAATAAAAATAAAATAAATAATTTGGCGGGAATACGATATTACACGAATTAATACTACATTTAACTTTTTTGTATTCAATGAGTAATCACCATATTTTCATTAATTCTTGAGATATTTATTACATTTTTGATTGGTGTCGCGGCCATTTTATACATTTGGGGACTGAGCTTAATTAAATTATTTGAGCTAAATTAACTAATTGGAATGGGGTTTCATCGCTGTTGATGTTTAATTCACTTCCGTAATAACAATAATATCCAATTTTATATTTGGAATCATGAAGTATGCAACGGGGTGAAATATGAAAAAACGATCGATATTTGCCAAATTTGTCACTGTCCCATTAACGATGATTAGTTTTATTTTTCTAATCGCTGGGACTTCAGTGAGTGCCGGAGTCCTGGAAGAGTTTCTTGTGGGGTTAGAAGAGCAAGACATTGAAAAACAGGATCTACATAATAAACACCAAACTCAGAGTGCTGACTTGAGGCAACAACTTGAGGAAGTGAGAAATACACCGCCAGTGGATAACGCTGAAGTAGATGCCTTACGTCAGCAGATTAAAGCATTAGGCAAAGAACAGAAGGCCGAAAAGCGTTTGTTAGCAGCTTTGCATAAGCGTGATAAGAGCAAACTTCAACTTGATATTCGTCGAGCTAAAGGTGCAGTTGAAGCACCTGAACCAGATCATGAATTCAACGCTCTGCTTGAGCTAGTTGATGGGGTTGAATTAGTGGATGCTGATGGTGCTCCCGTCGGTGGTGAAGTGGGTATTGCAACATTTGGTAATAGATACGATATTGAAGTTGTCATTGCTGGTATTACCTCCGCGCAAGAAGTTGAAACGATAGAGCTTCAAAATTGCACCACAGGCGAGTCATTTTTGAGTTTGGATTTGTCAGCGCGAAAATTACTGGGTGAAGTAGTCACTGGACCTGAAATTCCGCCACAACCAGTACATTTCATTGTTGGACCGCCTGAACCGCTACCGGAACTAAGTTTACTTAAATTTAACCTTCGACTTAAAGATGCAATGTTGACGGCATTAATCGATGAAAATTTATGCGCGCCAGTGGTATTCACTTCTCATGAGGTATCACATCCTGATGGCGTACTGACAGGTAGCTTTATCGATCACCTTCGTTTTGAAGCTCTAGAATATCTCCTAGACCCTTCATTTTTACCTGAACCTGTAATCGTGGATCGTGATTTTGTGGTGCAAGGTTCGCTTTCCGATCTTGTTGTCGCTGATAATAAAGCCCTTGAACAACTGGGTAAAGCCTTATTCTGGGACGTACAAGTAAGCTCAGACAATAAAGTGGCTTGTGGTAGTTGCCATAGTTTAGCTGGCGCCGATTGGCGAACAAAAAATCAATTTACAGAAGGTCCGGGTAATTTACTGGCGACACTTTCAAGCTTTCCACTACCGAGTGGCTCGGTGTTAGGGTCCCAAGGGGTCATCGATGAAGAGTTTGTTGAAATAACGCTGGGTGATAGGGATGCGTGTATAAATCCACAAAGTGACTTCAGACAGAGAACTGGTAGACAAGCACCAACAGTCATTAATTCCGCGTTTAACGTGTTCCAGTTCTGGGATGGCCGTGCGCATAGACTCTTTAATGGCGAGAATCCATTTGGACCTGCAGATACCGACGCAGGTGTTTATAAAGCAGTGGGCGGTGTTAACGGTTCGATTGTAAAAGACACTGACTTTTTGGTTGATATATCAGCTTTAGCGTCGCAGGCTACTGGCCCTGCTACAAGTCATGTTGAAATGGCATGCGGCCCGAATGACAGTATTCGTTTCTTCCCCGGTATTGCTGCTAAATTGTTTGACGGTGCTGTAATGCCGTTAGGGTTACAAGGTGTGCATGCAGATGATAGTTTACTTGCTGAATTTGCCAACACAACAGGCACTAACAAAGGACTTACAGTTAATTATCAGACTCTAATCATGGAAGCTTTCCAAGAACAATATTGGAATAGTGTCGACACAGTGTCGTTGGATGATCCGAAAAAAGGTTATGCAGAGGATTACAGTCTGATGGAAGCTAATTTTTCCTTCATATTCGGTATCGCAGTACAGGCTTACGAGCGAACACTACTTTCGGAAGACAGTAAGTTTGATCAATTTGCCCGTGGTGAAGTTGATTTGACCGAGAATGAAAAAGAAGGCTTCAGTCGCTTCCTTAGCGGCGGGACTAGCTGTAACGAATGCCATGATGGACCATTGTTTACTACAGCGACGCTGCAATTTCAGTTAGCAGAGCCTGTCGAAGCGATGCGATTAGCCAACTCTCAAGGGATGGGACTTTATGACTCAGGGTTCTATAATGTTGGTGTTACCGCAACAGACGAAGACTTAGGACGAGGACGAGAAGATCTGCCATTTGGGCTCATTTCATTGTCAGCACAATCAAATAATGGAGACGATTCACAGTGGCCTCATTTACCACTTCTTTCGGCTAGTGAAGCGAAAGCACAAGTTAAAGGTCATATGAAAGTACCTACCTTACGTAATATCGAGTTAACAGCACCATACTTCCATAACGGTAAATATTTGACGCTGGAAGATGTTGTGGCTTTCTATTCGCGTGGTGGTGATTTCCCTGGTAATGAAGATTTAGATCCTGCTATTAGGCCTATTGGTCAACTATTAGGAAAACCTGGTCGACAAGGGAAAATAGCAGCGTGGATGCGAACGTTAACGGATGAACGTATTCTTCGTCGAGCCGCTCCTTTTGATCAACCTGAGATAGTTGTTCCCCATGGTCACTCAGACTATGGCAGTGGATATGTCGATGATATGGTTACGTTAGAAGCAACTGGGGCAAGTGGTACGACTCCTCCGCTCTTCGAGACTTTCTTCCAAAGAATCGGTGGAACAGTACCTGATATCATCGAAGATGAGTAAGACTAAAAGCGTGAAGAGGAATCACTAGCAGGTAAAGCTGGTGATTTACTCGTACCAGAGTGAATGCATATGTTTTCACTATAAATGTGCGTCAGCTTATAGATAGAAAGTACCGATAAGCTGACGTTATAGACATATAAGGAAAATTAACTAAGTTGGTTTTTCAGGTATACATAATCTGTTGAATGATATGCCTGAAAGCCACTTTCTTTCAATCGGATAAGTTGTACCCCATCAGCCGATTTATTGATAATTTAAGTGTTAACCCCTGCACCTAGAAGTCGTTTGGGTATACACTAGCGATAGCTTACCTTTATCGCTAGGACCCCCACGTTTCATGAAAATATTGCATACCTCAGATTGGCACCTTGGCCAGCATTTCATTACTAAAAGTCGTGCTAACGAACACAGTTGTTTTATGACTTGGTTACTTGAACAAGTAGAGCAGCACCAAGTGGATGCGGTTATTGTCGCGGGTGATATTTTTGATACGGGCACGCCGCCTAGTTATGCACGTGAGCTATATAACAGCTTTGTTGTAGCGATGAGCAAGGTGAACTGTCAGTTAATTATACTCGCGGGGAATCATGATTCAGTCGCAACGCTGAATGAATCCAAACAATTATTATCACAACTGAATACCCAAGTTATTTCGAGTGTCTCGCTCGATTTAGATCAGCAAGTATTGGAACTTAAAAATCGCCAAGGTCAACTGGGGGCATTGTTGTGTGCAGTACCGTTTGTACGCCCTCGTGATGTTATGCAAAGTGAAGCATGGCAGTCAGGCACAGAAAAGCAGCAGCGTTTAGGCGCAGCGATTACTGGGCATTACGCTAGTTTGTATCAATTGGCTGAAAAAAAACGTGAGCAATGTATTGAAGAGCACGGATCGCCAGTGCCGATTATCGCTACCGGACATTTAACTGCACTCGGTGTTTCGGTGACAGAATCAGTGCGTGATATTTACATTGGTACGCTCGAAGCATTCCCTGCCAACCAATTTCCTGCCGCAGACTATATTGCTCTTGGTCATATTCATCGCGCGCAAAAAGTCGCTAAATCAGAACATATCCGTTACAGCGGCTCGCCAATCCCATTAAGCTTTGATGAAGTGAAGCAGCAAAAGAGTGTTAACTTAGTGAGCTTTACTGACGGAAAATTTGACTCCGTTACTGAGCTAGCTATCCCGCGCTTTCAACCTATGCAGGCGATTAAAGGTAATTTGGAAAGTATTGAAATGCAATTAGCCGATTTCAAAGCCCACACTGACCCATTACCACTATGGTTAAGCATTGAAGTGCAAGAGCAGGACTACCTTACGGATTTACAAACCCGTATTGAAATCATGACCACAGACCTGCCAGTGGAAGTATTACAAGTGCGCCGCGCACGTAAAGACAGAGAGCAGCATTTACATAGCGAAGTGAAAGAAACCTTATCAGAACTGTCAGTGAATGATGTATTTGAGCGCTGTTTGCAGGGAATTGAGTTTTCCACTGATGCAGAAATTGCGCGTAAATCACGTATCGAATTAGCCTTTAAACAGATTGTCGAGCAAGTCGAGCATGCAACGCTGGAGGACAAATAATGAAAATCAAACGTCTTTCCTTTAAAAATATTAACTCGTTAAAAGGCGAGTGGCAGCTTAACTTCGATCAAGAACCCTTTTTAAGTAATGGCTTGTTTGCGATCACAGGGCCAACAGGTGCGGGTAAAACCACTATTCTTGATGCGATTTGTTTGGCTTTATATCACGAGACTCCGCGTCTAGCGATATCGAAATCTCAAAATGAAATCATGACCCGTAACACGGCTGAATGCGCCGCCGAAGTTGAATTTGAAGTACAAGGTAAAGGTTACCGTGCTAGCTGGAGCCAGCGCCGTGCTAAAAATAGTGCACAGGGTAATTTACAAGAAATGAAAGTGGAACTGGCTGAGGTAGTGTCGGGTGACATTCTTGCTAGCCAAGTTAAATTGAAAAAACAGCTGGTGGCGGAAATCACGGGGTTAGATTTTTCGCGTTTCCGTAAATCTATGCTGCTGTCGCAAGGTGAATTTGCAGCGTTTTTGAATGCACCAGCCAATGATCGCGCTGAATTATTAGAAGAACTGACTGGCACTGAGATTTACGGCCAGATCTCACAAGCGGTATTTGAAAGCCACAATGTTGCGAAAGCAGAATTAGATAAACTCCGTGCCAAAGCCGATGGCGTGAACTTATTGAATGACGAGCAACGCAGTGAGATAGCCGCGGAACAAACTCAAGTTAGTCAGCAGGTAACAGCATTAAGCAAGCAGCAAACAGATCTACAGCAACAAAAGCAATGGCGTGAGCAGCTCGAACAAGCACTACAAGGTGTTAGCCAAGCACAAAGCAGTTTAACCACTGCAGAGCAGGACACTACAGCGCAACAACTTGAGTTAGATAAGCTCGAAAAAGCCGAACCAGCTGAGGCGTTACGTCTGCCGTTTACGCATTTAACCCAAGCTAACAGTAAGCTTGTGGAATTAGATAAGCAACAACAGACATTGCAGCTATCTGTGACATCAGCGCAAAGTGCCGTGGCAGCTAATCAAGACCAAAGCAAAGTCACTCAAGCAGAATTAGATGATGCTAAGCAGCAAAGCCAAGCGCAAGAAACTTTAATCAATGACCAAATAATTCCATTGGATAATGATTGCGCCCAACTAAGTAAAGAATTGCAACAATGCCAGTCGTTACAGTTGCAACAGAATAGCGAACAGCAAACGACACAGCTGCAATTGGCTAAGTTAACGCAAACTGCGCAGCAAGCCCAAAAAACGGTTAATGACTGTCAGGCTTATCAACAGCAGCACAGCAAAGATGCTGAGCTGAGTACACGTCTACCGTTGTGGCAAAGTCAGATCCAGCAATGTAATCAACAGCAACAAAGCTTAACGGCATTAAACCAGCAAATGGCTGACAACCAAGCGCTTGTAAAGCAAAGCCAAGCATCGCAACAACAATTATCTACGTCTATTACGGCAAATTCTGAGCGTCAGCAGTCGGTCAACGATGGGGTTATTCAGGCACAACAGCAAGTGACTCACTTGTTAGCGGGTGATGAGTTAGCTGCGCTTGAGAATGTGTTTAGCCAGCAATCACGCGCGCAAAGTATTGTTGAGCAGTTGTCTGGTTTACAACAGCGTTATATTAGCGAGTCGCAAGAGTTTGAAGCTAACAAGGCTAACATTAATACATTACAGCAGCAGCTTGCTAGCGTTAACGTTGAGATCGCAGCAAAACGCGACCTGTTTAAAGCCAAAAAGCAAGAATTCAACGATGTTCAGCGTTTATTAGAACAAGAACAAAAGATTGCCAGCTTAGAACAATTACGCAGCCAACTTAAAGCGGGGCAAGCGTGTCAGTTATGTGGTTCGACAGAACACCCACTGATCGTCGAATACCAACACATTAGCGAGTCGCCAACTGCGCAGCGTAAAGCGCAATTAGAGCTAGCGTTAAAGCAAATTGAAACCGAGGGAGGGGATCTTAAAAGTCAGCTGCAAGTTACAAACACTAAGCTAGATAACCTCAACAATCGTAATGCGACCTTACAACCGCAGTTAGATGCGTTTATTGCGCAATGGCAAACATACAATCAGCAGCTTAATGCCAATCTTGTTATTACCGATAACACGAGTACGCAAGCATTTGTGCAGCAGCAAGCACTGCAATTAGAGCAATTGTCACAACGCATCCAGGGTTTAAAAGCCGCGACAGTGCTATTACAGCAAGCGCAGCAAGCTTTGGTTGAATTTGATAAAAACAGTGCTCAACTGCAACATCAAATTGAGCTAGTGAACCGTGACTTACAAGCAGCCCAAGACACTGAGAAAAAGCTAATAAGGGAAACACAGCAACAAGGGCAGGTACTAAGCGAATTACAGCAAGCATTAGCCAATAGCGTGACTGAGTTAGGTTTATCGTTGCCGGAATGGAGCCAACTCGACAGTTGGTTAGCACAATGCCACCAAGCAACGCAAACATGGACACAGCAAGCGCAGCTATTGCAGACTGCAAGCGAACAGTTCCTTACTGCAGACAGCCAGTTAACGCCGTTACGTGAACAGCAAGTGAAGTTGGATGCTGTTATTGCTCAAACCCTGAACTCGTTAACTAGCTTGTCGGCGAGTTTGGCAGATAAACAACAGCAACGTCAGAATTTATTTGGTCAACGTAGTGTGGCAGATGCAAGACAGGCTATGCAGCTATTGTTAAATAGTGCCGAACAAGCGCAACAAGAAATTACAGCGCAAGCGACCGCATTGTCGAATCAGTTACACGCGCTGCAAGGTGAGTTAACCACGTTACAGCAAGGTTTAGCACAGCAACAGCAAGAGTCAGTGGATTGCTTAGGAGTATGGCAGCAGGCGCTAGCCGCGAGTCCATTCACCACTGATGTTGAGTTTAACCAAGCGTTATTACCTGCAGACGAAAAGCAGCGATTATTGACGCTTAAGTCGCAACTGACGGCTAACTTAACCCGTTGTCAGGCATTATACGAACAAGCGAATGAACGCTTATTAACATTGCAACAAGCGCAAGTTACGGAACTTGAATTAGCGACGATTATTGGGCAGTTAGATGCGATGACAGTCGAGCTTAATCAAGCTTTACAGCGTCAAGGTGAGTTGAAACAGCGCCTTGCTGATGATGCCGCACGTAGTGCCGATTTGGCTGATTTCTATCAGCAGATTAAAGATTGTGAAGCTGATTATGATGACAAAGCTTATTTGCAAAGTTTGATTGGCTCGAAAGACGGCAGTAAGTTCCGTCGCTTTGCGCAGGGCTTAACGCTGGATCATTTGGTCACTTTAGCTAATCAACAATTAGACCGTTTACACAGCCGTTATCAACTGCAGCGTAAATTGGCCTCTGGCTCTGAAGCATTGGCGCTGCAGGTTGTTGATACTTGGCTCGCCGATGCGGTACGTGATACCAAAACCTTATCAGGCGGCGAAAGCTTCTTGGTTAGCTTGGCATTAGCACTGGGCTTATCTGACTTAGTTAGCCACAAAACCAGCATTGATTCGTTATTCCTTGATGAAGGCTTCGGCACGCTGGATGCCGAGACATTAGACATCGCTTTGGATGCGCTGGATAACTTAAATGCATCAGGAAAAATGATTGGTGTAATTAGCCACGTTGAAGCATTAAAGGAACGTATTCCAGTGCAAGTGAAAGTGAATAAGGGCAGTGGCTTAGGGCTAAGCTCGTTTGAAGTCGTTAGCTAGTTTTAGCTTGTATCAGTAAGTTATAAATTGAATGGCGATAGGCTTGGTACTATCGCCATTTTTGTATTGAGACTGAAATTGTTTATGTAACATATTGTTATTATGGGTCTAGGTTGATAGTTTATAAGTGTATTACTTTGATCTAGAGGTAAAAGCAGTCACTTTGCTAAACGGTCATCAGTCTGGGTGTTAAATGGAACACAATGGCAATTGAAGTATCACCAAGGTACAGCTTGTGAGCCGTTTGAATTGATAAATCAATCATGAACATATTTGAATAATATACGATAGGATCCAGAGGCTCTCATGGAAGAACAATCTCAAGAATATCTCGACATATACCTTCACTCTTTAAGTAATATTGAACGTCAACAGTATCAATCATTTAGTAGCGACTACTTTTGCGGTGATGAGTACAATGCTAATTTATGTGCAGAGTTAATCCGTAAAGGGCAAAAGACGGCTACTTGTAGCTTGAGCTATTGGTATGATTCGGGTGAAGAGCCGATGCCTACTGTAGGTCACCTGCAAGTGGTTATTGATTGGCAGCGTAAACCGATTTGTATTATCCAAATTGATTCAGTTGAACGTTGCCAATACAACGAGGTTACGGCTGAGTTTGCTCATGCAGAAGGCGAGGGGGATTGCTCACTTGCATGGTGGCGCAAAGCGCATTGGAATTTTTTCACAAAAGAATGTACTGAATTGGCTATAGAACCTAATGGAGAGATGATGCTTGTATTAGAACGCTTTCATGTAGTCTATCAATAGAGAATTTCAATCATCAAAATCTATCCCTTTGTAAGTAAAAGTAAATAAAAGATAGATGCTGCTTCGTTAGTGTACTTTGTGGCTCGATAGCATTATATAGAATGTTATCGAATCTTTTTTAAGTCCTAACAAATTATGGAAACACATTATGATCGAAATTATTGCAGTCTTATGTGCGGGTACCTTTTTTGGTGCTGCGCTATATATTAACCTTGCTCAACATCCTGCGACCTTAGATACAGGTGGCGACTTTGCCAGTAAATTCTTTCCGCCTATGTATGCTAAAGCGTCAACATTACAGATAGCGCTTGCTGTCGGCGGGACTGTGTTAGGTGTGATTTCTTGGTCTATATCCGGTGATATTTATTGGCTGATTGGTGCTGTTTTTCTAGTTTCAGTTGTACCGATCACTATCTTTATCATCAAGCCCATTAACGATCAGTTATTGGATTCTGCAAATAAACTTGAACCTGAAGCTGTCGTTGCATTATTAAAGCAATGGAACCCTAGGCATTGGGTTAGAAGTGGCGTTAGTTTTGTGGCATTCTTTTGCTATATTTTAGCTATTTCAGCGTAGACGAGCAGACACGAGGAAAGCGGTAGCACGATGCGATTGTTAATGTGTCGTCTGCTGCATCAAGAAGTGCTAATGTGACTGATACGAAGTGCGTAACGATGAACAGGGCTTTGTAGGGGCTTAGCAATCTATAATCATGAGCGAAGTTGCTCGACATTTATATGGAGGTAGTCAAATGTTAACATTTCATTTTTATGTAAAAGAAGAGACCGTCGTACACTTGGACATAAACAGCCCGATATTTTTAATTGAGAAAGAACAGCTTGTTGCACAAGGTTTTGAGCGTGTTGGAGATGTTATTCGGGCGAATAATTCAGCGGAGGCATTCGAAAAATTTAAACACATCCATTTAGATGAGCTTGGTCAGTTTTCTGGCGCTCATATCGTCGCGAGCCTTATTGGTTCTTTGACGAGTTCTGGATGATGAATCAAATTAATATTCAATATTTTAAACATCCTTACACCGAATTTGTGCTTGGTTCATATGACGGTAAACTTTGCTTGTGTGACTTTCGCTATCGAAAAATGCGAGAGTCTGTTGATAACCGTATACAGCGCGGTCTTAATGCGACATTTGTTGAGCAAAATGATGCTGTTTTAACGAATACGAAAACACAGCTTGAAGAGTATTTTTTAGGTGAACGTAGTGTGTTTGATATGCCATTATTATTGGTTGGTACAGATTTCCAAAAGGCAGTATGGGATAAGTTAACCAACGTGAAATATGGTGAAACCGCGACTTATTTGGATTTAGCTGTGGCCATTGATAACGAGAGTGCAGTGAGAGCTGTTGGCAGTGCCAATGGCGCAAATGGATTGGCTATTATCATTCCTTGTCATCGTATTATTGGCAGTAAAGGTGAGCTTGTCGGTTACGGTGGTGGTTTGTCGTTAAAAAAACGCCTTTTAGAATTAGAGCAAAATTTGTTTATCTTATGACGTTATAAAGCGTCGTTGATGAGAGGTATAAATATGGCATTATCGAGTAAACAAAGTGGCGTATTTAAGGGCATGCTGACAGCGATGCTTGCTTCAATTGTGACTATTGTGGTGGCGATTGTATTTGATCCTCTTAACTACTATCAACTTGAGTTGGTATCAGAAAGATTAGCGGTCTTAGGGCTGTCTTTGATATTACCAATCTTATTTTTAATTGCATCGGTTGGTCGGTTAGCTAAATTCCGTTTTTTTAGTCCTGAAGATATAGATGGAAGTGGATTAACGTCTGGCACAAATGAGGTGATGGTACTTCAAAGTTTACTTCAAAATACGTTGGAGCAGTTTGTTATCGCTTTTGGGGTTTATACTGCTTGGTGCCTATTAATGCCAAGTTCTTGGTTATCTGTTATTCCTCTATGTTCGATTTTATTCGCGATTGGACGATGTTGTTTTTTTAAAGGTTACAAAAATGGTGCACCAGCAAGAGCGTTTGGTTTTGCACTTACATTTTATTCAACTGTAGTACTATTTTTCGTTTTGCTAGGTTACCAGTTAATTCAGATGTTTGGTTAGTGATAATATACGACGTTGGTAGATAGATTAACGATGATAATGAGTCAATAATGAAACAGCAATTAAGAAACAAAATAATCGACGGCTGTAATAAGAAAATAGACAGTAAAGGCGATAATGTCGGTCTCTCATTTTATGCCTTTTTTGCGAATAAAAATGATGACCCTGAGTTGCTAATGGAAGTGGCGACGTGGTGGATACAAACCCATCAATTAGATCACTTTGTTAAAGCAGTTATTATTAAGCAGATGATCGAAGATGGGCTTTAGAGGCTCTGTGCTAAACGTATGAGCAAGTAAAGTCATCTCGTCCATAATGCATCCAATATCAGATAAAACACTATCGTGGGTTATGAGTTATGGCTGTTAGCTATTACAATCGACTTTTACAATTAGAGCTGTCTTATATTAGACCTGCTTGGTTTAATACAGCGCAAGGTAAACTCAACTTCTTATAGGAGAATATGAATGATTGGATATGTAATGTTAGGCTCACAAAATATTGATGTTTCGCGTTATTTTTACGGTTCGTTGATGAAGGTTATGGGCGCGGAAAAAGTCGCTGATTCGAAAACATTTCTAGCTTGGAGCTTTGGTGAAGGAAAGCCTATGCTCGCAATCGGAAATCCATTCGATGGTGAAGATGCAAGTTATGGCAATGGCACCATGGTTGCGCTTAGTGTGTCTTCGACAGAGGAAGTCGATAAGCTGCACAAAAAAGCATTAGCTTTAGGTGGACAAAATGAAGGTGACCCAGGTGTGCGTTCAGGTGGCTTTTATTGTGCTTACTTTAGAGATTTAGATGGTAATAAACTTAACTTTCATTGTAAGCCAGAGGCAAGTAACTAACAAATCATAATACTCGGCGCCAGTAGAGCTAGCCTCAACCCCAGCTATACACCACTATCGCGTATATACTTGAAGGCTGTATTATTCAGCTTTCTGCTCTTATAAGCGCGTCATTTCAAGTCTAAATTCAGTCGTTATTAATTATCCCGCCTTTATCTAATTTGTGTTTTTCAAGGTTAAAGTATAAGCGTGACTTATAGATTGAATAAGCTATGCCTACTTTAAGCAGACAGGCATTTGTTTAGAATACAGGTAATGGAAACATGTTGTTAACGGATTTAACGGTTATCATACTTAATTAACGAGACTGAAATGAAAAAAACTATTATCGCACTATCAATCATTACTTCTTTACCTGCATTCGCAAATATGAACGACCACGTTGCTTCAGAAACAAATACGGGTCACAAAGTCGAAGTTGAGTATGTTACTTCTGATTCTTTATCGATCGCTGGAGCTCAAGGTCAAATTGGAATCGATGATTTTGCTCTTACGCTAGGCGTATCGTCAGGTGACAATTTAGATATGTATAACGCTGGACTTAAATATGGTGGTGAAAACTTTTTCGGCGAAGTGAGTACAACTTGGTTCGATGTTGATGGAATGGATAACGCCTACGATGTAAATGTTGGTTACCAGTGGTCTGGTGAAGCGTCATTAATGCATGTAAAAGTAGCGCATAAGCGTATTACTCAAGAGTATAAAGGGTTCTTCTATTCTTCAGAGGACAAGCTTACAGCAACGAGTCTAGACTTTGGTGGTGTACAAATATTAAATGGTGACGTTGATAAAGGCGTTTATCTTACTTATGGTACAGGTGTTCAGTATTTATACCTTGAGAGTAAAGATGATTCTGGTCGCTATTCAGATTCTGAAACGGGTGTTTACGGTAAAGTGGGTGTTGGCTACACTGTAAGTGGATTTAATATTGAAAGTGATATTAATTATAACTCAAATCTAGAAGAAGCTATTTTCAGCATCAATGCTGGCTATAATTTCTAATTAGAAATATTATAAGAATGACAATTAAGCCTGATATTATCAGGCTTTTTTAGTTGTCCCCTTAATTTAAGATAACGCTTCTGTTTTTCCACTGTTCCTCATTTAAACTATAAGGTGTGTTATATGGACTTAAACCTTTTGAACTCATTCCTGAAAGTATATAGCCACATGAGTTATACGAAAGCGTCAGAAGAGATTGGGATTAGTCAGGCAGCGGTAAGTCAGCAAATCAAAAAACTAGAGAGCCAAATTGATAAGCCACTTTTCATAAAGCAGGGCAGGTCGATAGCGCCCACGTCACAAGCAATCTTCATGGCAGAGAAGCTAACGCAAGCGGCGGAACTGATTAGTCAATCTATACACAGCAGGTCATTCTTGATTTATTCGCAAGAAATGTTTGTGTATCAGTTGAATCATTTAGACTTAGAGATTAAGAACTCGCCGAGTAATCAAGACGATATTGTTGATGATTTACGTAAGCAGAAAGTCGATCTAGTCGTTGATTTTATAACGACCTCAGACGGATCGATTATTGTAGAAAACATTGCGGAAGAAAAGGTGTATATTGCAGCGTCGAAAAATCACCCAAGAATACAAGGAACATTGACTGAAGAGCAGTTCTATAATGAAAAGCATGTTGCTTTGGTGATGAAAAGATCAGGTAAAGATGTGTTCACAATCATTGCAGAAAATCCATTACCCCGAAATGTTGTTTATGATGCGCCATCAATTATGGCCCAGCTGGTATACGTGTCGACATCAGACAAACTTTGTATCATCACTGAAAGAATGTACAAGGTTTTCTCCGAGATGCTTCAACTGCAGATATTCGAACCGCCAATGAATTTGAATAAAGTACCATATTCGATGCTTTATCATCGACGTGATATTAATAATCAAGCGCATAAAGAAAGAAGAGAAATGGTTAAATCTATCCTGCAAGCGGATCCAACAGCTTCTTCTGTTCATCTGTTCTAGGTTTAGATAATAGATAACGCTTTCACCTATTTGTGTTACCTCTGTATGCTAGGACGAATAAGTGGTATAAAAAGAATGTTTTAAGGAATGAAAATGTATCAGGATGTAGCCCAAATTGTTTTTATCAAAAGCTCTCAAGTATTGCTTAGCTTTCGTCAAAATACTGAGTTTCTCGATCAGCTGTGGAGTCTTCCAGGCGGTCGAATTGAACTTGGTGAAGCCCCACAAGTAAGTGCCATTCGCGAATCGCTAGAAGAAGTGGGGGTTGATCCTATCAATCTCAATTTTTTAATTCAGTTATCTGATCCTAACGTTGATTGTCAGCATTACGTTTATGTGTGTGATGATTGGCAAGGTGAACTCATCAATGCTGAACCAGGCCTGTGCCGTGAAATACGTTGGTTTGACATTGAAGGTATACCTCGCGTTCACGCTCCCACTATACCGCCGATAATCTCAGCACTAAAAAGGTATTTAGCGTGAACATCGCATTTTTTGACTTTGACGGCACGATTACCAATGAAGATTGCTTCACCAAATTCATTTTTTACGCGACCCCTAAACACCGCTTGATTGTGGGGATGATCTTATTATCACCAATCATTTTATTACATAAATTAGGGCTATATCCTGCGGCGAAAATAAGACCATTACTGGCTAAGTTTGCTTTTTGGAAGCGCTGTGGATCCCAGTTATTTCATATCGCAAAGCAGTTTGAATGTGAATATTTACCATCAGTATTAAGAGCTAATGCAGTAGCTCGTATTGAATGGCACAAAACGCGAGGCGATAAAATTGTGGTGGTGTCCGCGTCACTTAATCCCTATCTTTCCTATTGGTGTCAAAGGCACGGATTAGATTTGATATGCAGTGAACTGGAATCAAAGCAGGCTGTGCTGACTGGTAATTATGTGCAGGGCGATTGTGGTGGTGAAAATAAAGTCAGACTAATCAATCAACGATTTGATTTAACTGACTTTGATACCGTTTACGCGTATGGCGACACCAACGAAGACTTGCCTATGCTAGGGCTTGCTGACATAAAGTTTTATCAATGGTGTGAAATACTTGATTGATAATGATGAGCAACGAGTCCATTTTGCACTGCAAATTTAATTAGCTCTGCCTGAGATGATAAATTTAGCACGTTTAGCATGAGGTATTTATGTGACTCAATGGTGCGATGACTAAGGGTTAACGCTTTTGCACACTCTTTGGCGGTCATTCCTGTTGCAAGCAAACTGAGTACTTCTTTTTGGCGTGGACTTAACAATTCGACAGCGTTGTTTGGCGTTACTTTACTTGATAAATGTCGTGACAGTTTAGAAAACTGCCAATAAACAGCCCACATTTCGGCGAGTAACTTGATCAGAATTAATTGATTGTGAGTTAAAGGCTCGGCATCTTCATCAAATCGACTCATCGAGAGTGCCCCCCATTTCTTACCGTGGATCTTTAACGGTAAAATCGTATGCCAGCGAACCCCATTTTTATAGAGTGTGCTGAGAACACCATTCTTTTGAGTTCTTAACTGTTCAGCACTAAAGTGAATGGGGATTTGTGCGTGTAACATTTTTAAATAACCTTCAATACCTTGGCTATCTATCGATATTAGCGCCTTGTCTATCGTGTGAGGATCTTTGCTTGCCACGCCGATAAATTTAAGTTCAGTCGCTGTGCTGGTGGCTTCTTCTCCCAATGATTTGTCATTTTGATAAAGGCACATACGATCGAGTTTAAACCAGTCAAGTACTTGGCTGGCAAGTCGATTCCAGTTTTTTTCAAAATTATCTGGGTCGCAAGTTATTAATGACGATTGTTCGATTAAGAGTTGTTCAAATGATGTAATTGAATTTGTCATTAATATAGCCTTAATAATTATTTATTTTATGCCTCAATATTACAACTCCTCTTATTTTGTTAGTAGTAGTAAAAACACTAGTTTCTCTACTCTAACAATCGTTCAGACCCTTGCTTAAAGATTATTTGTATTGAAATTGATTCAGGTCAACTTAGCTTGCACAAATGATGAGTCGTTCTATTTGGTACAGTAGTTTTACGGTATTCAATAAATGATTACATCGCATAATCGGCCTGTTAATTAAAATTCTTAACCAATAATGGGTACATAAAATGTTAAAACGTAAAACATTACTTCAACTTTGTATTGGTGCTGCATTAGCAACGACGGCAACGGCCAGTTTCGCGACTACAGATACCAGTCGACCAAATATTCTCGCCATTTGGGGCGATGATATCGGTATTGATAACCTGAGTGCATACACGCAAGGTCAAGCGGGTCACTGGACGCCAAATATCGATCGTATTGCTAACGAAGGTGCGCTATTCACCGATTTTTATGGTGAAAACTCTTGTACCGCAGGTCGCTCTGCATTCATCACGGGTCAGCACCCAATGCGTACGGGTCTTACTAAAGTGGGTATTCCTGGCGCTGCAGAAGGTATGCGGGCTGAAGATCCAACACTCGCGATTATGCTTAAAGACAAGGGCTATGTTACTGGTCAGTTTGGTAAAAACCACCTTGGCGATCGTGATGACCAGCTACCAACTGAACACGGTTTTGATGAGTTTTTTGGTAACCTTTACCACTTAAATGCTGAAGAAGAACCTGAGAATGCTGATTACCCTAAAGGTGCCGCATTCAAGAAGAAATTCGGTCCACGCGGTGTGATCCATTCATATGCAGACGGTCGCATCGAAGATACTGGTTCACTAACGCGTAAGCGTATGGAAACGGTAGATGAGGAATTCTTAGACGCGACACTTAAATTCATCGACAAAGCACATAAAGAGAAAAAACCTTTCTTCGTTTGGTTTAACTCAACACGTATGCATGTTTGGACTCACCTTAAAGAGGACTCTAAAGGACTTTCTAAGCGTGGTGGTTTATACGGTGACGGGTTAGTTGAGCATGACAACATGGTTGGACAATTACTCGACAAACTCGACGAGCTAAAAATTGCCGATAACACTATTGTTTCTTATACCACTGATAACGGTGCTGAGAAATTTACCTGGCCTGATGGTGCAACAGCACGCTACCGCGGTGAGAAAAACTCAACGTGGGAAGGTGGTTTCCGTGTTCCAGCTATGATCCGTTGGACAGGTAAAATCCCTGCAGGTCAAGTGGTTAACGAAATCGGTGCGCATAATGATTGGATCCCAACATTCATGGCAGCGGTTGGTGATGACTCTATCGTTGCTGATTTGAAAAAAGGTAAAACCCTTAACGGCAAAGAATACAAAGTACACCTAGATGGCTACAACCTGTTAGATAAACTGAAAGAAGGTAAAAGTACGACTGCTGATGACAACACAGATTGGCCGCGTAAAACCTTCTTCTACGTGACGGATGGTGGTTCAGTTTCAGGTGTGCGTATTGGTGACTGGAAAGTGCTTTACTCAGTACAAGAATGTACTGGCTTCCAAGTTTGGCAGTGCCCGATGAAAGAACTGCGTGTTCCTTATATCTTCAATCTGCGCCAGGACCCGTATGAAAGTGCAATGTTAACGTCTGGTACTTATGAAAGTTGGATGTTTGATCGTATCCCGTATGTGTATATGGGCGCAGCTGCAACTGGTCAATGGTTACAAACATTTGTTGAATTCCCACCACGTCAAGTACCTGGCTCATTCTCTATCGATAAGATCGTAGAGAAAATGAATATCTGGGAAAATGCACAGTACAAATAAACAATTGGAATGATTGTGCATTAAAGCATTTGTAAACAAGGAAGTTACATCTGGTTATACCGGGTGTAGCTCCTTTTGGTTTTTAAAACCATCAATATTAATAGTCTAAATACTGTATTTTTACAGTTCAGGTAGTGAGTGATATGAGTAATAATCAAATTCGCCAACACAATGGCAAACCTCAACAGCGCATGAATGTGATGACCAAACCTATTGGACCTGCATGTAACATTGACTGCACGTATTGTTACTATTTGAGTAAGCAACAGCTGCTTGATTACGACAAAGGCTGCAAACCGACAATGAATCCTGAAATGTTAGAGCGTTATATCCGCACTTACATTGAACAGCAAAATTTTCCTGAGATTGTGTTTCACTGGCAAGGTGGTGAACCGACATTGCTAGGGGTTAAGTTTTTCCGTGAAGTGGTTAAATTACAAAAAAAATATTGCCCGCCTGGCGTGACTATTGAGAACGATTTACAAACCAACGGTATTTTACTTGATGATGAGTGGGGTAAGTTCCTCGCTAAAAATAAGTTTTTGGTCGGTATTAGTATTGATGGACCAGAAATGATCCATAACACTTATCGTACTAACCGTGCTGGTCGTGGCACGTTCAAGCAAACGATGAAGGGTGTTGATATTTTACATAAATATAATATTAACTTTGCGACTTTAACCTGCGTTAACAATGTCTCTGGTGCAGAGCCACTCGCGGTTTATCGTTTTTTACGTGATGTTGTTCGCTCATCACAAATGCAGTTTATTCCGATTGTCGAGGCTAAAAGCTTTCGTGATACCGCACCACAACATTGGGACGATTCGGAAATACAATTTCAAGGTGCGCCTGAAACAGACCCTAGCCATCCCAATTCAGTGGTAGAAGCTTGGTGTGTATCAGCTGGGCAATGGGGTGACTTTTTATGTACCATTTTTGATGAGTGGCTGAACGAAGACATTGGTAAGATTAATGTGCCTTATTTTGAAGCCGCGATTGAAGCCTGGATGGGGCGTGTTAACCCACTATGTACGCTCGGTCCGATGTGCGGTAAAGGTTTAGCTATTGAAGCTAATGGGGATGTGTTTGCTTGTGATCACTATGTTTATCCTGACTTTAAATTAGGCAACATTAATCAGGATGAGCTGCAAGACATGCAGTTTTCCGAAAAACAGCAAGCGTTTGGTTATGCTAAAGAAAGCACCTTACCGGATCAATGCCGTCAATGTGACTATCAATTTGCATGCTTTGGTGAATGCCCAAAAAATAGGTTGCTAAAAACCCTGAAAGGGCAGAAAGGACTGAATTATTTATGCGCAGGTTGGAATAAGTTTTTCCGCCATATAGACCCTTATATTACCTTGGTCGTGAACACTATGGGTCACAAGGTTTATAAGAAGATCAATCGTCAAGCAATGCAGCTTAAATTAAAGTAATAAGGTAATCATGATGAAATATATCAAAGGTCAATTTTTTACGGTATTGCAGGGCGTATTGTTAAGCACTGCGCTGAGTGTATCTAGTTTTCAGGCGATGGCTGTTGAATCTAAGATGGCAACCGTGTTTCCCGATGAACAAGTTCAACCCATGTTTAAAAATGCTTATACGGAAATGAGTCGTCGCTACACGCTATTTGCAGAGTTATTCAACCTTTGCCAGCAGAAACCAAATGCAGAAGACTGTCAAAAACCTTATGAGCAAGCTAAGCAAAATTACACGGTGGCGTCTTCTATTTATAACTCGATTGAAATGACGTTGATGCCCGCATTCATTGAACTTGAAACGCCATTAATGAGTTTAGTTGAGTTAAATAAAGCGTTAACCAAGCTTGGCTATATGGATACAGAATTGGCTGATGAGCAGATTTCGACCACGGCTTTAATACCTTATATTAATCAGTGGCAGGTAAAAAATAATCTCCCTGTCACCGATAAAATCTATTTATTACACACGTATCTTATCAGTGCCGATGCAATGCAAGCTATGCCAGAACAGCAGCATAAATTACAACATAAGCAGCCAAGTTAGGGTAAGTCATGACACTATTTCGATCGATTGCATTTGTCTTTATCGCCAGCGTGCTCACTTTACAAAGTGTGCATGCTGAATCAACAACACTGGAAACACGTCTAAATGATGAGAAATACATCGCTGAGATGTCACAAAATTTAGAATTGCCGCTTGCTGTACGTGTTCAAGCCGTGATTGAACTTGGACAGTTCAGTGGTGCTAATGCCTTAATTGCCATTGCGAGAGCCAGCCGTGCAGATCAATATGAATTACGATTAGCGGCAATTGAGGCTGTTCGATTTTGGAGTGTGAAAGCACGATGGGATGTTGTGTCTCCTTTGATTATGGATGATGAAACTAGGGTTCAAGCCGCTGCTGGTGACGTGCTTGTGTCCTTGTGGGCGGAGTTAAACACAGACCAGCAAGCTTATTTACAGCCCGCGGTAGACCAGTATGTATCGACGCTTAAGAAAATACCGAGTGGGTTTGAGGTAGCGCTTGAATTAGCGAATGTTTATCGTTATCAGCAGCAATTCATCGCGGCAGAAAAAGCTTACAAAGCACTGATTAAGCAATACCCAAAACAAGCGGTGGGGTATTTACAACTTAGTGAACTTTATCGTCAAGGCAGTGAGTTTTATCGTCAAAATAACGCGGAAAGTTTAGCGCATGAGACGCTCATTCAAGGTATTGCTGTAAATCCGCAATCCGCGGAACTTTATTATGCACAAGGTCTTAGCTATTATCGACAAGGTGATTTTCAACAAGCTGAAATTGAATTGCGTCGTGCAATAGACAATGATCCAAACAATGGTCGTTATGCGTACACGTTAGCAGTTATGATCAATACCGCGCAGCCTGCTGAAGCGCTAGAACTCTATCTGCAAGCGCATGACAATACTGGCTCGCCACAGTATTTGTATGCGTTATGTGAAAGCTATATTGCACAAGGATATGTCGTTCAAACGAGGCAATGTATCGGTAAATTAAAGCAAGTCGCACCTGACAATATAGTTAAACAATTGACGGATAAACTGTAACAAATAGAACTTGGCGGATCATTTATCTAAATTAAATTGGATGATGATTAGCTTGGTATGTTTGATATGGCATTTCACCAAATAAGCGTTGATACCTAACCGCGTAGCGGCTCCACCCGTCAATATTCGTATTACTTGCCGCATGAATGACTGAGCGGGTTGACGACTTTTGCAGTTCGCGACGAAAGGCAAATAACTTGGTTAATAGATAACAACGTTTTGGTGAAAACCCAGTGTAGTGTTTAAACAATAGGTTAATTGTTTTGGTGCTGATATTGAGTGTCTCAGCGGCGTTATTCAGGGTAAAACGCTCGATATTATTTTCTTCCATCAACATCATTACTTTTGGCATCAAGACTTTTCTTGGTAAGCGACTGCGCCCTTTGAGTGATTGAGGGCGTAATGGCGGTATCTGCTCCTTTAGTTCTGTTGTCAGTTTTAACAATGCGCGAGTTCCTCCGAGCGGATTTTTTGCAAGATCATTTCTATCTGTTATATCTGCTGCCTGTCGTAATTTAGCCATATACGTTGGATTAACGTCTAAGGGGGTTAAGGCGTTACTAAATTCCAGCAGTTGATGACTTATGTTATTCACTTCAGCCAGTAATACTCGGGTATTAGCAGGAATAGTAAGAGTGAACGGAATATGTGATTTTGCGCAAACAAGTGCAATTTGCGAGGTTGTCATCCAGGTGCCATTAAAGCAAAGATCACCGTCATCAATCGACATAATAACTAAACTCAGGCCGGAATTTAGTGGTTGGTAACTGCGCGATATGAGGGTGGCATCATGTTTAAGTTTAATGGCTGTATATCTGACCTGTGGGCGTTGGACTTGATGTAAATAGTAGTGAGGATCATTCATTTTCTGGTGGGGGCATAGGTCATAATCAAACACGAGTCTTGCACAAGTGAGTTCATGCAAACGAGTATTAAATTCATCAAAGCAGTACAAATGCTTAGATGAGAGAGAAGGGGAATGATTGCAATGCATTGTTCTAGTGGCTCGCTCTCGTTTGATTGCCTAAAGTGAACCGTACAAGTTAATATTTTCACGGTTCACTGCTGTGATTGTCGTTATATGGTTACGGTGTGATCTCTGTTAATACATTGCCTGTCGCGCCACTTGGTAAGTTTATGCCGAGTATATTCGACAATGTTGGGGCTATGTCATAAGGCGTAATATCACGGCTAATGACTTGAGGTTTGACCTTATAACCAGCAAAAATAACGGGCACATGGGTATCATAACGCCAAGGGGAACCATGCGTCGAGGCAATAGTGAGCCCATCCATGTTATTAATGTAAGTTCGTGATGCAAAAACAAGATGGATATTACCCGAACGCTTTGGGTGGAAATTTTGCTGTACTAACTTACTGATACGAGTTTGAGGCAGACTATTATTTTCAATATCCGTTCTAGTTATTGCGGCGCTTACCCCTGCTATTTTGAGGATTTCGTCGGCGATAACCTGTTCAACCTTGGCGGTAGATAAGTTATTTTTTTTGATTAAGTCTGTATCCAGATAAATATAAGGCTGAGCATATAAACGGATAAGTTCGTTACCTAATCCAAATTCTTGTTGTAGCCGTGCAGCTAACGCTGGATTCGTGAGTTTGTCTTTATCAAAGTAATGCGCATCGTGCTCTCCAGTATGTTGTGATACGGGTGCGGCTTCTGGTACACCATGATCAGCCGAGAAGGCGATGATCACATTATCAAGACCGACCTGGCTATCTATGGTGCTAAATAAACCTGCGAGCGTACGATCTAAACGGATCAGGTTATCTTCTGTTTCACGTGTAGACGGTCCAAACATATGCGATACGTAATCAGTAGATGAAAAACTCACTGATAAATAATCAGTGATCGCGTCTTGCCCTAATTGCTCTTCTTTAAGTAAGGTTTTGGCAAAGTCCGCGGTCAGTTCATCACCAGCAGGGCTGAGAGTCAGTAAGGTGCCAAAATATTTCCCTTTTGCACTGCCATAAGGGTGCGGAAAGTGTTTACTAAATCCGGCAAGATTAACTTTATGTTCTCCATTTCCGACTACTGGCGCGTAGGTTTTTTCTGCTTGGCTCAATGTCCACGCTTTATCACCATAACGCGCAGGTAGATCTTGCTGATTCCAAGCCTCTACCCACTGTGGATATAGTTGGTAATAGTAATTACTGGTAACAAATTGATTCTTACTTTTGGAAAACCAGAAGGCTTTACCGTTATCACCTGCGAGTGAAATAGCGCCGCGGTCTTTGACGGATACAGAGAATATTTTTGCTTGACCATGTGTGGCAATAGAGAGTTCATCACTGAATGTCGATGACAAGATGGTTAATGGTGAACGACCGTCTTTTTTTGCAGCTTTTTGAGTCGGGTCGACTTCGGTATCTTTATTGATTCCAGCACCTTCGGTTAGCATATTGTAGTTTGAATCTTCAATATTATAAACCAGCCTGTCCTGAGTACGATCAAACCATACATTGCCAACCATGCCGTGGACACTCGGTGGCGCCCCTGTTGCAAGGGATACGTGCCCAACGATTGTCTCAGTGTTGGCATGCTCATAATTGGCATTGGTGAAGTAAGTACCTTGCTCCATTAAATAGCGAAAACCGTTTTCGCCGAATTGGTGTTTATAGCGTTGAATTAGATCTGCCCGCAGACCGTCGATCGTAATTTGTAAGACTAATTTAGGCTGTGTTTGCGTTGTATCAGCAGCACTTACTGACGCACTCGCAAATAGACCGCAAAAAATAGAGAATGCTATTTTCTTCATCATGATTCCTCTGTAAATGTATATTGTTTTTATGATCATGAATTAATTAAGACCGTTAAAATATGCAAAAACGGAAAAAATGAAAGAGGTAAGGATCAGCGTTGCGCTATTGTGATCTCTATTTGCTGCAATCCTAGTCAATACGAGGCCGCTACATTTTTAAGTTCTCTACCTTCCTGCATTACTCGCCTTTTTTATTATTTTGCCTTACAATTATTTCAAATTTATATCCCCTCGTAAAACAAAGGAAAAAAACATGGCTCAAGCAACAGCACGACACATTTTAGTAGACGACGAAGCAAAATGTAATGAACTTAAAGCACAAATCGAAGCAGGTACTGATTTCGCTGAAGTTGCTAAGCAACATTCAAATTGCCCATCAGGCGCTCAAGGCGGTGATTTAGGTAAATTTGGTCCTGGTATGATGGTTCCTGAGTTTGATAAAGTTGTATTCTCTGCACCTGTGAACACAGTTCAAGGTCCAGTGAAAACACAATTCGGTTACCACTTATTAGAAGTTACAAGCCGTAGCTAATAATGATTTGATGTTTCTCGCATCCGCTGTGATGCGAGGAATTTCCCCGATGTAAACTAGCCTACAATCACTCTGCAATCCCCCCATAATAACTCCCAGTTAGCACCGTCATAGCAAGTCATACTCCTCACGACATAAAATACCATATAATATAATTAGAAAATTAATATAATTTTTGTTGACACAAAATCAAATCGGGATTAAATTCCGCTCGATGTTTTCACGACCCTGTCCCAAGCAGTGTAAACAAGCGCCAGCAACCTCCTACCCGCTGGTGTTTTGCGCATGTAAAGCAGCATTAAACTCAGATAAAAACACCTGTTCCATTTGAGTCTTTTAATTTACTTAGCCGTTTTGGCTCTATTTTAGAAGGATCTTAAAGCATGTCAGAAGCGACAGCCTTAAGTCTTATTCCACCTGTGGTGGTTTTGGTGTTAGCCGTTGTATTACGACGTCCTATCCTTTCGTTGGTTATTGGTTCATTTGTCGGACTCATGTTAATTGAGTCTACTAGTGCGTTAACCAGTTTTTCTGCGATATCCCTCTCTGTGATGACAGATGAGACTATCGGTTGGCTTATTTTAGTCTGCGGCGGTTTTGGTGCCCTCATTGCGTTACTCGTTAAAACGGGTGGATCGATGGCATTTGGACGTTATGCGATGAAATTTGCCAAAGGGCCTAAATCGTCTTTGTTAATGACATTTTTATTAGGCGTCGCTATTTTTATCGACGACTATTTAAACGCATTAACGGTTGGCTCAACAATGAAGCGCGTGACTGATAAGTTTAAAGTGTCTCGCGAAATGCTTGCTTATGTTGTTGACTCTACTGCGGCACCTATTTGTGTATTAGTACCCTTATCGACATGGGCTGTGTTTTTCGGCGGTTTACTTGTCGACAACGGTATTGCTGCTGAAGGGCAAGGCATCGCGGTCTACATGGGGGCAATTCCTTATATGTTATACGCGTGGCTTTCGGTGATCATGGTGATATTAGTGATTGTCGGTATCGTGCCTGAATTTGGGCCGATGAAGAAAGCACAGTTAGCAGCTGCGCAAGGTGTACCGGCTTTGGTTCAAGTTGATTTAGACGAGATCCAAACCTCGGATGAATACGCACTTAAAGCCATTGAGGATGAATTTAAGCATGCTGACGACACTGGTAAGTTACATAACTTTGTTGTGCCTATTCTATTGTTAGTTGGCTTTACTGTGTATTTTGACATTGATGTTTTAATGGGGCTGTTAGCGACATTAGTCATTACATTGCCGTTTTATGCCGTGCAAAAAATCATGCCTTTAGCTGAAATGATGGAGCAAATGATTGATGGTTTTAAATCGATGTTACCGGCGATTTGCACCGTTATTGCTGCTTTTATTTTTAAAGATGTGAGCGATCAATTACTGTTGTCACAATATGTAATTGAGAATTTAACGCCATTTATGACGCCGAAATTATTACCAGCAGTGGTATTTTTATCTATGTCTATATTAGCGTTTGTTACTGGTTCTAGCTGGGGTATTTTTGCCGTTTCTATTCCAATTGTAATGCCGTTAGCACAATCGCTTAATGCGGATATTCCGTTAGTGATTGGTGCACTATTATCGGCATCATCATTTGGCAGTCAGGCTTGTTTTTATTCTGACTCGACGGTGTTAGCGGCGCAAGGTTCTGATTGTAACTTGATGAGCCATGCTATAACGCAATTACCTTATACATTGATTGCGGCTGCGGTTACGTTTGTCGGATTTATCTGGCTTGCTTAATCGTTAAACGCTGAATCAATAATTAAAGGTGCCGTATGTACGAATACGGCACCTTTGTTAGATAATTAACATTCGTTCTCCGCAAAGATTTAAAATACAGCTTAATGAATTTTAGCAGAGCATTATTACTGCTTAAATTTAACCCTCCTTATTTAATATCATTAATTTACAATTATTGAGCGTTTAGCCATGAAAAAATCTCTCTCTTTTAGAGCGTTTATCACAACTGTCTGTATCGCTATTATCTTATTGTTGAGCATTGTGCTAATTCGAGTCAGTATTAATCATTCACGTGAAGTGACTACCAGCCTTTCTGAAGATATAGTTGCAAGTCATGCTGAAGCGCTGACAGGCCGAATTGGCTTATTGGGTACGCCTTTGGCTACCTTGCTTGATACCTTAGCGTTTACCGATTTTGTCCATTCCACATTAGACGTAAAAGACCGTGTCTGGCTGGGAACATTAGCTAAAATATTGGCTAAAAGTCCGCATTTATCAACACTGTATTTTGGCGATGAAAACGGTAACTCCTTTGTTGTTAGGCCCATTTATGATGCGAGTGATCGTGGGCGGTTAAGTGCGCCTGAACATTCAGTGATTATGGTCGATTACAATCAGTTTAATGGCGAGCAAACCCGTATTTTCTTTGATAGAAATATGTTAGTTATTACCGAGTTTCTTTATGATAACGAAAATTATGATCCGCGCGTGAGACCTTGGTTTATTGAAACTAAACAAGGTGGCAATATCAACGTGACAGAACCGTATTATTTTTACTTTTTCAAGCATTTTGGTATTACTTTTTCGCGTCGTTCGCTTGATGGTAAGAGTGTGATAGCGGCTGATTTCACGCTTGATTCACTTAACGATGTCATGGCTGAAATGGCCTATTCAGCAGATTCTAAAATATACTTATTTACGGCGAAAGAAAGCCTATTAGCAAGCAATCAAATAATTAAAACAGATGATCCCACCAAAAAAGTAGAGTTAAAGGATTTGGGGTTAAAAGCGTTTATTCCAAATTTAAGTCATGTGAATAGAGCTAAGGGTGAAAGCCGTCGTATTAATTGGCAAGGCCAGGAATGGCAGTTAATCATTACCCCGATGGTGATGAGTGAATATGAAATTTTATACTTAGTGAACGTAGTCTCGTTAGAGTCGGTACTGGCGGATTCCAATGATTTTTATAATGACTTATTGTTGATCTCTTTAGCCGTGGTGGTGTTATCGCTATTGATTGTGATCATGGCGACTCGCCATGTGGTTCGTCCGCTAACGTTTCTAGCTAAATCATTGAAAGATATACAGCGATTTAGTTTTAAAAGACGTCCGTATAAGAGTTCCGGCATCACAGAAATAGATCAAATAAACGAAACCATGCTGATGATGGAAGAAGTGTTATTTAACTTTATTCAAAACCTGAAACAGGTCGCACGCTCAACGGCGCCAGAAGAGATGTCATCGTCATTGGTGTTGCAGGTTCAAGATATTTTAAAATCAGATGATTGCTTGCTGTTTACGAACTCGTTGCAGTCTCGAGCTGAGTTTTCATTAGCCGCAAAAATGGGTGAATATGGCCAGATGAATTTACAAGCACTGTTCGACAGTAATCCTGCTGCTTTTGAACAAACTATATATGAGTTGAGCTCAAGTGAAATACAATTGCTGTCAACGCAACATCACGCTGGTTTTATTATGCCGCTGTTTAATCGCAATAAGCAAAATATCGGTGCGCTGTTGATTTGTTTTAACGACAAAGTGAATGCTGATATTCGTGGTCGACTCGCATTTGTGCAAGAATTTATCGGTTTTAACGAACTGGTGTTAGAACACTTAGAAACAGCCGAGGCACAAACGAATTTATTCCATGCTTTTGTGATGATGACCGCCAGTGCCGTTGACGTTAAGTCAGCTTATACCGGTGAACATTGTAAGCGTGTACCTGACATTACGCAGATGTTGGCGGAGAAGATGGTGGCGGATAAGGGGACATTTGCAAACTTTGATATGAATAAAAAGCAATGGGAAGAGCTGTTGTTGGCCGCTTGGTTACATGATTGTGGCAAGGTATCAACACCAGACTTTATCATGGATAAATCGACCAAGCTGGAAACTGTTTATGATCGCATTCATGAGGTCAGAATGCGCTATGAAGTGCTAAAACGTGATGCCGAAATAGGTTATTTAGAATCTGTACTTGAGGGTAATGATAAGCTAGATGCACAAGCACAATGTGAGCAGCTAAAACTAACGTTGGATAATGAGTTTGCTTTTGTCGCAGATTGTAATCTCGGCAGTGAATTTATGGCGGATGATAAGATTGCACGTTTGGAGCAACTCGCACAACGTACCTGGTTACGTACTTTACCTGATGATATTGGCATTTCTCACCAAGAAAAAGTGAAAAAAGTAGCACAACGATTACCTGCAGTTGAAACTGTACTTACTAATAAAACTGAACATTTATATGCTTGGGATGAGAAGAAGAAGTTGCAAGTTAATGGTTTAAGAGACTTTAAAATCAAGCAGCCAATGTATCAATATAACCGTGGTGAGTTATATAACTTAGGCATTAAAGCGGGGACGTTAACAGTGGAAGATCGTTACAATATTAATGAACATATCGTGCAAACTTATATGATGCTAGATCAACTGCCATACCCTGAGCATTTAAAAAATGTTCCGATTATTGCCGGTAGTCATCACGAACGTATTGACGGTAAAGGTTACCCATTAGAGTTGGCTGGTGAACAGATACCGTTGCAAGGCCGCATCATAGCGGTCGCTGATGTTTTTGAAGCCTTAACGGCATCAGATCGTCCCTACAAAGAGGCAAAACCGTTAAGCTTAGCGCTAAAAATCATGGCTAATATGGTAAAAGATAAGCACCTAGATAGGGAATTATTTGACTTGTTCCTAACGACTGGCGTATACAGTCAATACGCAACCGAATATTTACCATCGCAGCAGATTGATATTGTTGATATTGATAGTATTCGTGGCATTTATCTTCCAACGAACGATGACGATTCATTGAGCGCTAAGCAAAAGGTTACCACTTGATCAACACCCATAAATTTACCCTCGCAGGCTGTTTAGCTATTTTATTATGGAGCACTATTGTTGGGCTTATTCGTAATGTAGCGGAGCAGCTCGGCCCGATTGGTGGCGCAGCTATGATTTATACCGTTAGTTCGGTATTTTTGTGGGTGTTTTTAGGCGCACCTAAGCTGAAGCTTTTTCCTCCTCGCTATCTCCTGATTGGTGGTGGCTTGTTTGTGAGTTATGAAATTTGCTTATCACTAGCGCTGGGTATGGCGAATGATCGCACCCAAGCTGTAGAGATGGGGGTGATTAATTATCTATGGCCTTCGTTAACTGTGTTGATGGCGGTGTTTATAAGCAATAAACCAGTTAATAAACTCTTGTATCCTGCTATTGCGTTGTCATTCTTTGGCGTTGCCTGGACGGTTGGCGGTGATGAAGGTATTTCGATTAGTCAGCTCACAAGTAATATAGCCACCAACCCAGCAAGCTATTCTATGGCATTTTTTGGTGCCTTTATTTGGGCATTTTATTGTAATATCACTAAGAAACTGGCTAACGGTATGAACGGCATTACCTGGTTCTTTATTGGTACAGCGATAGCGCTGTGGATAAAGTATTTTATCAGTAATGAACCCGCGATGGAGTTTACTACCGAGGCGACGTTTGATTTGTTACTTGCCGGTATTGTCATGGGCAGTGGTTATGCGTTGTGGAATATTGGTATTCTCGGTGGGAATATGGTGTTTTTGGCGACGTTGTCGTATTTTACGCCTATTTTATCGACATTTTTTTCAGCGATGATACTTAATATCGAACTGACGACCAAATTTTGGCAAGGTGTGGTGATGGTCACTGTCGCCTCGTTAATATGCTGGTGGTTGACGCGTGAAAAGTCGTAATAATGTCAATCTTGATATGAGAATATAAACATCACCTAAAGGGAGTTAGCATAGATGATAACTTGTTATGTAAAGTATGTGATTGATGCATCGAAGGTTAAAGAGTTTGAAGAATACGCTAAAATGTGGATACCGCTTGTAGAGACATTTGGCGGACAACACAGCGGTTATTTCTTACCTTCAGAAGGGGCGAGCAATATCGCATTGGCTTTATTTTCGTTTCCAAGCTTAGCGGCTTATGAAGAATATCGCCTTAAATCAGTAGATGACGATGCATGCATTAAAGCGTTTCAATTTGCAGAAGATACAAACTGTATTGTGAGTTATGAACGTAGCTTTTTTAGACCGGTATTTAGTTAGTGTCATACAGGAGTTATAGTGATGCTAGTTACTAGGCAGCTTAACTTACGTGCGTTTTCGCTATCTGATAAAGAGACTATGATTCATCTATTATCAGATACGGATTTTATGGCTTATTCGCCAACGGGCGTGATGACGATTTCTCAAGCTGAGCGCCGTTTTAGCTCACTTTTAAGTGCATTTAAGGATCATGGAATAGGTAAGCTGGCTGTGATTGAACGGTCAAGCGGTGATCTTATTGGATATTGTGGAATCGAGTCATTTGAATACGAAAATGCTACCGCAGTAGAGTTAGGTTACCGTTTAAAGCTCTCAGCTAGAGGTAAAGGTTATGCGTTTGAAGCGAGCAAAGCTGTATTAGCATTTGCTACGCAACTTGGCTATCAGCGAGTATTTGCATTTACTGAACCTGATAATACCCCCTCTCAACACATTCTCATTAAACTGGGATTCATGCTCCGTGAGCAAGGTGTTCATCAAGGCATGCCAATCCAATATTTTGAAAAGCTTTTTTAACTTATCCTATTAATATAATTCATTAAAATATGCCCTGTTAGAACTGTATTTATTTCCGAATTTAGCTGAGCATATTTAACGTCACTTTTTATTTGGCGTGTAAGGCTTATTAACCCATTGATCTCGGCCTAGAGACTTTGCTTCATAGAGGGCATCATCAGCGGCTTTAACGATGTTTTTAATCGTCGGTTCATTAAGCTCTTTCGCGAGCGTAGCACCGATACTGCAGGTTATCTGGATATCAGGTTGTTTTGGTATGTTAACTTGTCTGACACTCTCTAGTACGCGCTGTATTATATTTTCTAACTCTTCGTTTGAGACATGCTTTAAAATAATCGCAAACTCTTCCCCACCAATGCGAGCATGAAAATCGTTATCTTCAGGCAGTATTGCTGAAACGGCTTTTACGGTTGCCACTAAACATTCATCACCTACGTCATGGCCATATTGATCATTAATTTGTTTAAAGTGGTCGAAATCATAAATGATGATCGCTAGCGGTAGGCTATTTGAACATTTCTGATTGATGATATTGTCACTGAATTCTTCATATGAACGGCGGTTGGCAATTAATGTGAGTGAATCGGTATACGCCATTTTATTTAATATGGTTGTGCGCATTTTTACTTTTCTGTCTAATTCTCGAGATAGGTGATGGGTTCGCTTTAAGGTGATAAACATGCATAGCAAGCTGATCACAGAAAAAGCCATAAAGATAATATAAGAGTATTGCACTGTTGAGGCGAGGGCATCGTCACCGCCATCTAAGGGGAGGGTGACATCAATCGCGCCGCGGATATCACCGACCTGCCAATCTTTTTTGGGACTACCTGGATGGTAATTATGACAATCGACGCAGCTTTGTTCCATAAATATCGCTTCAGCGTGACGTAGTACCGTCATTCCGCCTAGCTCTTCTATACGTTCAAATACCGGTGTTTCAGTAGTCAAGTTGCTAAGTGCGTCATGTTGAAAGTCATCTTGTGGCCCGCCAGTCAGCATTCTACTTTTAAATGGATATTGGCTATAAGTATGTAATATAAGCCCTTCATTGGGGTTAGAGATACTTTCACCTAGCTCAATAGCGAATGTTGTCGGGTTAGGAATTGAGAGTGGTTTACCATGGTAGAGCGCTTCAACAGTAATGTCCGGGTGCGTTCTTAATGATGCAATATTTGCGCTATACGAAGTACGCGCTAAGTTGACGGTATGCGCGAGCGCTTCTGCGGTACGGCTGGCTAATACTGCTGATGCTGAATATTGAAGTTTTTGTACTGCAAATAAGGAGATACTGGCCATCAACATGAATAGCACACTGAAAAAAGCAATGGTGTGTGTTTGGGTGATCTTCATGTGACTTTACCCGCTTCAATGTTGAGGTTTTGGTTTGTAAATGCAATAGTAATTGATTTATTAAAATATTATTGTGTAAATTACACATAGGGTGACACACGGCACAGATATTCCTTGGCGTGATTGGTTAACATAAATTATCTTGTCGTATTTTATGTTAACCAATGGAATGCTCAAAAAGTACACGTTAATCTTTGCTGCTAGCTATAATGTAATCATTATTTTTAGTATTTAGTTTGAATTTAAGCGAGGTATGACTGTCTAAAATCTAGGGTCTAAAACCACAAGGCTTAAACTTGTAGTATTAAATACAGTACTTAGCCATTTATTATTTATTCAGAGGCGTAGAGGATAATATGAGAACAATCGGTAATATAATCTGGTTTCTGTTTGGTGGTGCGGTCATGGGGTTAGCATGGGTACTATTTGGCGTATTAGCGTTTATTAGTATTGTCGGCATTCCATGGGGGCGTTCTTGTTTTGTTATTGCTGGATTTTCTTTTTTCCCGTTTGGTAAAGAGGCCATATATCGTGATGAACTAACGCGAGCAGAAGATATTGGAACTGGTAGCTTTGGTTTTATTGGTAATGCGTTGTGGTTTATTTTTGCGGGTGTGTGGTTAGCACTTGGGCATGTAGCGTCGGCCATAGCTTGTTTCGTGACGATTATTGGTATTCCGTTTGCCTTGCAGCATCTAAAATTAGCGGTTATTTCATTGGCGCCAATAGGGCAGACTATTGTTGATAAAGACGTCGCAGCAATGGCGCGTTATAAGAACAACAAGTTTAAGCTGTAAATTCACATAATTAGTCGCTATTAACTCGTTAACGATAAATAGACTTCACGCACCCGTTTAACCTCTTACTCTGCGGTTGGGTCAAACAGGTGCTTCCTTCATTGTTAAGCTATCTACTGTGTTAGGCGTTGTGTTAGGCGCGTAAATGCTTCACTATCGTGATCTGTTTCAACACTCACACTTAATAAATCATCAATAAAGTGCAGTAATGCTCGATTCTCAATTTGTTTCACTTGCGCTTGCTGTGTTTCCGTTAGCATGTGATACATGGTTGCTGCGCCAAAATCACCAAAGATGATATTCGCATCCACATCAAACAGGGTATTGTGCGCGTACAGATCACCGTGACAAACTTGATTGTCGTGTAAATGGGTAAACACCTCATCCATTTGCGAGACGATCTTGTCAATTTGAGTGATAGATAAAGTAAAGTCAGTTGGGAAAGTATCACGCGTACAACTGTTAAAGCATGGTGGTAGCCCCAAGTTAGCGTAGTGTGCAGGGATCAAATTCATGATCAGGGCTAAGTAACCGTCTTCTTTTACTTGTGCTAATGATTGTACTAAGCTCGGGTGGTTACCTACTTTTAAACACGCTTGTAACTCATCTTCAGGATAACCATCACTGGTCACAGCACCTTTAAATACTTTGACTGCAACTTCGTCTGGGAACTCTGTTTGTTGTCCATTCCAAACTGCTTTTGAGATCACGCCTGATGCGCCTTGGCCAAGTACGTTTTGTAATGTATAGCTTGATGAGGTTAACTGCGGCACGCTATCAATCGATACGTTAGCTTGGCTAAATGGATTACCAGAAAAGGCAAACCAAGCCAGTTTTGGTAAACCGAATAGCTGCTCTGGGCATTCAGTTAGGCGGTTAGCTGAAATACGCACTAGCTCTAGGTTATGACACTGAGACATTGTCTCTGGTAGAGCTGTCAAACAATTACCTGCTAGAGCAAGTTTTTGTAAACGCGGGCGTTCACCTAATGAGTCCGGTAATACTTCAAGACGGTTATCCGTTAAGATCAACCAGCGTAATTTCACTGGTAATGACGTTTCCGGTACTTGGTTAATCTGGTTTGATTTAAAGCCAACCATTTCTAGGTTCGGGCATTGACCCAGTACTTCAGGCAAGGTGACAAACTGATTGTTTGAGGCAAACAAAATCTTTAACTTTGTTAACTGTGCAATCTCTACTGGCAGCGTTGTTAACTGGTTATTTGATAAGTCGAGGATCTCTAAACTATCGGCAAGTGACAAGATTTCCAGAGGAAAAGCGGTTAGGTTTTCTGATAATGTTAAACGCTTAATACCTGTTAGTTCACCAGATTTTAGCTGAGATAGAGTATGCAAAATGATTTAGCCCGTTGTTAGAATGATACAAAACGGGGGCTAGTTTACGCGAAAATTAAGTGAAAAGGGGGATTAACAAGATATTCTCATTAATCCCGTTTAATTTTTCGATCTTAAAATGAAATGATTAAGCACTTAGCTGCGCTTCATTATCATTACGTTTCGCTATTTTATGACCGTCTTCAGTGCAACCTGCTTTCCAATAGCTGCTGATATAGAGATTGTCTTTATCGACAGCTTTTTCATTTCTGAAGTATTGGCGTAATGCGCGCATGGTTGAAAATTCACAAGCACACCACACCGAGACATCACCTGATAACCAAGCTAATGCTTGTACTTGGCTGGCTAGCTCTGTCTCAGTTGAATTCGCGAGAACCCAAACAACTTCTATGCCATCTGGTTTGATTAAGGTTTGCTTGTCATCTGTATGGTTAATTTCAATGACGGCATAACCTTCGGCTGTCGCAGGGAGCTTGTTGAGTTGCGCGGCTAATGCCGGTAGCGCAGTCATGTCTGCCACTAAAAAGTACCAATTCACGTGCAGGTTTATCGGTTTTATTTCCCCTGGGCCTGCTATTGAGATGGAATCACCAATGCGCGCTGATTGCGACCACGCCGCGGCAAAACCACCGTGTTCACTTATTGTTTGTTCATTAACACCATGTCCATGACGAACGAAATCAACGTCAAATTGATCGAGTGAGTGGCGTAAATGGCGGATGGTATAAGTTCGCATTTTAGGACGGGTGTCTGCCGGTAATGTTGAAATGTCTGTCTCACCTTGTTCAGTGAATAATAGCTTAATATAACCACCCTCGGCATCAGTGGGGAAGTCAGACAAATCATCAGCCTGAAAACTAATACGTTGCATGTTTGGTGTTATTTGTTGGCTGTCTATTACTGTGACTATTCTACCGTTTGGTTTCTTACTCATATTAACCCCCTTAATGATCGGCTATTGCCCGTAGTACATGCAAATGCGCTTACCATTGATTTCGTGAATATCAAAATCAGTGTCATAAATTGCTGATAAGGTTGCTTGGTTGATGATTTCTGCAACCGACCCATTAGCGACCACTTTACCTTTTTTTAGCGCGACGATATTGTCTGAATAACAAGAGGCAAAGTTAATATCGTGGATCACAATGACCACCGCTTTACCTAACTCATGCGCTAAGGTTTTAATGTTTTTCATTATTTGTAATGAATGCTTAATATCTAAGTTATTCAGTGGCTCATCCAAAAATACATAATCAGTATCTTGTGCCACGACCATGGCGATAAAGGCTAACTGACGTTGACCACCACTGAGTTCATCAAGGTACTTGTTTTCAATCGGGGTTAAATCTAAGTAGCCGATCGCTTTGTTAATGACGTCATTGTCGTTAGCCGTTAACTTACCCTGACTATAAGGATAGCGCCCAAACGCCACTAATTCTCGTACCGTAAAGCGCATATTAAGATTGTTAGACTGGCGTAATACCGCGAGTTTTTTTGCCAGTGCTTTGGTGTCCCAATCTAATACGTCTTGGTTGTCGATAATGACGTTACCACTGTCTTTATTTAATAAACGGCATGCCATCGACAATACGGTACTTTTACCTGCGCCATTGGGGCCAATAATAGAAGTGACTTGGCCTTTAATGAATGAGGCTGAAGCTTGATCGACAACTTTGTGTTGGCCAAATGATTTAGATAAATTAGTTAATGAAATCACGTTTTATATACCCTAATTGCGATGATTTAATCGCTACCTATTGAATTTTTTGTCGAACAAGCAGCGATAAGAAATACAAGCCGCCCACAAAGTTGATCACGACACTTAGCGTGGTCGAGAAGCTAAAGACATTTTCGATGATCCATTGCCCTGATAGCAGCATCGACATAGCCATTAAGCTACTTGCGATGAGCAATGTTTTATGACGATAGGTACTAAAGAACTCTTTGGTTAAATTCGCGACCAATAAGCCAAAGAACATCACAGGGCCCACCAAGGCTGTTGATAACGAGATCATGATGGCAACCAATATCAGCACTTGCTTGGTGATACGTCGTGTATCAACGCCTAAGCTAATCGCATTGTCATTGTCTAACCAAAATACGTCTAATACAGGCGCGAGTTTGAATAGTAAGGCACTGACGATAAGTAACGGTATCACGCATAAGTACACCAGTTCCTGGTTGACGTTATTAAAACTGGCAAACATGCTTGCTTGAATGGTTAAGAAGTCATTGGGGTCAACCAGCATCATGAAAAACGATGACACATTATCAAATAACTGACCGAAGATAACGCCAAGTAATAACAAGGTTATGACGTTACTCTTACCATCATTTCTGGCGAAGTAAAAACCAAACAACAATAACGAAAAGCCCACCATGATGGAAACCGACAAGACAAAGTTAATAAATGGATTTAATAGCAATACACTAAAACCGCCAAAGATAACCACGACCAATACTTGAGTCAGTAAATACAAGGCATCAAAGCCCATAATACTGGGGGTTAAAATACGATTATGGGTAATGGTTTGAAAGACCAATGATGATTGGGCAATGGCAATGCTAGCGATGATCATGGCTAACACTTTCGGCACGCGACGTGATAAAAAGTATTCATAGTTTGAAGCATCTAAGCCAACGCCGATGAATAGAAACGTGAAGAGTACCGTGATAGCTGCCAGTCCGGTGAGTTTCATTGCATCAGACATTTTGTTTCCCTTTTACAATGAAGAAGATAAATACCACACCACCCAATATGCTGATGATCATTGAAATAGGGATCTCGTAAGGGAAGATGATCACGCGACCAACCACATCACAAAGTAAAATCAAAATAGCCCCAATAATAGCCGTTAGCGGAATGTTCTTACGTAAATTATCCCCATAAAATTGCGCGACTAAATTAGGTACGATCAGACCTAAGAAAGGTAATTGACCGACGATCATCACGACAGATGCAGACATAATAGACACAAGCATAATGCCGATGAAGAGTACTTGTTTGTAATTCAAGCCTATATTGGTGGCGAAGTCTTTACCCATCCCAACCGCTGATAAACGGGTTGCGTACCAGTAGCTGATTACGGAGATAGGCAGGGCGATATAAAGTAACTCGTAATTACCTTGCAAAATGCTGGCAAAGTTAGCCACTGTCCATGCTGATAGGTTTTGTACTGCATCATATTTATAAGCGACGAAAGTGGCAGCGGAAGACACCACATTACCAAAAATAATACCGATGAGCGGAACGTAAATGGCGTTTTTAAATTGGATCCGATGGATAAACTGAATGAATAGCAGGGTGCCCGCAATCGCCATACCAAATATCAGTAATAAGCTATCACCATGACCAAGGAATACCAGACTTAAGACATAGCCGAGCATGGCACATTCAATCGTGCCCGAGGTCGATGGTGATGCAAACCTATTTTGACTGATTTGCTGCATGATCAAACCTGCAATACTCAGCCCTGCGCCAGATAACAAGATAGCCAATAGGCGGGGTAATCGACTGATTAACAGCAGCTCTATCGCATCAGTATCACCACTTAAAATAGCCGCGAAAGAGAGGTCTGCGACACCGATAAATACCGAGGCGATACTGAGAATGACCAGTACAAACAATAACTTTTTCAAGGTAAGCCTCAATTACAGTGCGCGTGATTGCTGCATATCTTCAATCATTTGGTCGGTTGCCGTGACACCTGACAGGGCAATATACCAAGCGTTAATGTCTAAGTAATTTAGCTTATCGTCTTTATACGCTTTGGTTGATTTAACTAATGGATTAGCGAACTCTTCGCGGGTACGGCTCTTGTCTTTATTAATCAATTTGTCTTTGTCGATGATGAAGAGGTTAGCTGGATTAACGTTACTAATAAATTCATACGAGATCAGGTCGCCATGACGAGATTCTTTAATATTAGGCACCGCTTCTTGGAAACCAAAATCACGATAAATGGCAGAAAAACGCGACAGTGCACCAAACGTAGTGATATTGCCGCCAGCGCTCATTACCGTTAATGCTTTAACGTCATTAGTTTTATTGTAAGCTGCGATTTCAGTGATCTTAGCATCAACACTGGCGATTTTAGCTTCTACTTTTGGCTGGATTTCAAAGATGTCACCAAGCATACGCCATTGTTGTTGGGTACTTTGCCAATAGCCATCTGATTCTGGTGCGAACATTACTGTAGGGGCTATTTTTGATAGTTCTTTATAAGATTCGACCGCGCGAGAACCGATGATGATCACATCTGGTTTTTGCATGTAAATGGTTTCAAAATCAGGTTCGTTTAAGCTACCTGAAGACGCGAATTCTTTGCTTTTATATTTCAACAAATAATCTGGCATCGTTGTCGCTTTACTTAATGCTACGGGCTTAATACCAAAATAATCTAACGCATCTAATGTACCGGTACCTATCACGACAACACGCTGAGGGTTAGTCTCCAATGTGGTTTTACCTAATTGATGGGTAACTGTGATGGTTTCTGATAAAGCGTTGGCTGAGAATAATAATCCAAAGAAAGTAGCTACAACTGATAGTTTCATATTACTGTAAATCCAAATGATAATTGTTCGTATTCTTATATCATATAGTAAAACAAACCCCAATGACTAGTAAATTATAGGTAAAGAATGTAAATTCAAATCCAATGTAAAGCACTGTAAGTTAACGTCATTTAGTGTTGTTTTATGTTGGTTTTAACGGCGTGGTGTTAACTGGAATGTGAAGAAAGTAAAGGATGTATTAAGGCCATTATAACTGTGCTATCTTGGCCGCGTTGTTTTTAACGCTTTAATTCTATGAGGTATTTATGAGCTCTATCACCCATACTGGAATCTACGACTTAACGAATGCACTGAGTAATGGCCTAAGCCATGATTTAAGTAATAGCCACGACAGTTATCATGCTCATTTCTATTTTGATGAGTCATCGCTGGCATTAGCCACTGCATTACGCACTACTATTCGTGATGAACTTGGCTTAGAAATAGGTAATTTAAATACACGGTTGGTGGGGCCTCATCCACAATGGAGCTTTGCAGCAACGTTTAGTCATGATGATTTTGATACTTTCGTCCCTTGGGTTAAAGCAAATAGACAGGGACTGACCGTGTTGATACATGCAGTGACAGGCGATGATTTAATTGATCATACCGAGCATGTGCATTGGTTAGGTTCACCGATTAAACTTGATCTGTCTGGCTTTTAATATCGGTGAACTCTGAGGTTATTTTTGCACTAACCAGTTGATGCCTGAAATATGTTTCGGGCCTTCTAAATCAACTAAGATCTCGGTTGGATCGTCGGGATTAATTTTGATTGGAAATGCTTTTTTTGGTGCAAGTCTTGGTTCTAGTCCTGCACTAGGATAAATATCATCTTGATCTAGGGTGCCATTGTAAAGCTTATGATCATATGAATAGGCAATATCAATGAGTACATCATTATAATCATCATATTCTTGGCTGATCACAATCGCATTTGATGGTGTCCAATCATCTGTACCACTAAAAATGAAAAAATACACCGCAGCCATCATTACGATAAAAGAGATTAATGCGGGTTTATTCTGTATTGCAATTTTGTCCGACATACTACTACAACTTCCTACTATTTATTGTCCATATAAAATATAGCGGAATGTTATATTAAAACCATGCTTAACACTATTAAATCCTTGCGGGTGAACATATCCACATGTTATTTCTGATCTTGCATTAGCCGTTGAAAGTGAAGGCTCATTTACGCTTATTACTTGCTCTACTTAGCATTGATATTTCAAACAATATATTGAAACCAAACAGCAAACAGCCTACCATCACAAAATGTGAAGCAAACTTAAACAATGTACATTTATAGAGAGTATACACATGCAAAATGATGACCTTAAAGCGCTGTTAAATAACATCCAATCGGCAGTAAATAATGATGCTGTTTCTGGAAACAATATAACAACTTATGCACTATCAGATGAAGCCTTTACTGAAGAAGTACTTGATGTACTTTCTGAAAATTTGAAGGGTTACAAAGACGTTCGAATTGACGGCAGCAATTTAGTGTTGACTCATGCTGATAAGTAACATTACTTAGCGTAAATAAGGGGGCTGTTAACAGTCTCTTTATTGCTACTATTATCAGAGTTACATTTCCACTTCGGAATTTCTATTTCTGCATTAAACCTTAAAGTTAATACTCATCTCATACTATCCCCTTATTGCTTGGCCTACTCACAATTCGATACACTGCTGCCCATTAACAATTTGTAAGATATTGACCTGTTTCACGCGTGTTATTTCACCTTCTAAATGGTTAAAGTCGTAAGTGTGGATCATGGATGCTAGGAATGTAGAAAGGATGAATGGATATGAATAAATTGATTGTGCTGATAGTCGTGGCCGCGTTTATGAACCACTATAACCCAAGCCTATTTAATTTTATTTGGCAAAAAGATGGGGCATTTAACCCCAGTGGCACCGCAAGAGCATTATTGTTTGTGCATGACGAATGTGGCGCGCCGTGCAGTGCAGCGTTAGAACACCTTAAAAGTAAGTCAATAAAGCCTGAAATCATAGATCTAAAAGATAATCCTGAAGGTAGAAAGCAGTTACAGCAGTTCGTTGACAGTACGATGCTACCGGTATTGGTCGTGGGTAATAACATCTACAGCGGTTTTAATGCACGTAGCTATAATGAGTATCTATACGAAATAAAAGGCGACAGTGTTTTTAGTTGGCGAGATAAACGTGTTTACAAGCAACACTTCGATGAGTTTAATCAACCTAAAGTCGTTATTTACAGTCGTCGAGGTTGTAGTCGTTGTAGTGACCTGCGTGATAGTTTTGATTCATATGGTATCGAATATATTGAATGGAATATTCATAACAACAGTGAAGCGAAAACCCGTCATAGTATCCTAGCAAAAGCATACGGCGGCTCAAGTGATGCGTTATTGTATGTAGGGACAAGAAGGATTGAGGCATTCGAAGTCGGTGGTGTGTTGCAGGCGATAGAGGATTTAATGTAAAGGCTTAATACTACTGTCTTTATCTCTATTGTTCATGCAAATAGTCCATCGCTAATATAGGATAATTAGCGATGGTACAGACCTTACTTATATCAATAGGATATTAAGCGTTGTCTTCTGATTCTTCAGCGCGTTCTTCAACATTATCTTCAACGCTTTCTGAAACTAAGCGGATACGACGTGCGTTACGGTCTATTTGGTTTTGTAAGAAACCTTTTAATTCAGTCTCAGCCCAAATTTGTGCTTCTGATTCTGAAGCAAAACCAGCTTGGCTTTTTGATACAACTGTTTTTTTAGATGTGATTTTTCTAACTATTTCAGCAGTCCAAGAACCGTCTACTAATACCAAATTAAAATCGTACTTTTTGCCTTTAGCCATGAGTCTATTTCCTAGCGATTATTAAGTGTGATGTTTTTTTATAAATGGTGTTTTTTCATTCTACTTAATCATCGCGATACGTTTTGTTATCAACACTGGATAAAGAGAAATGAACTAGAGGCGGGATTCTAGGCTAAAATCACAAAAACACCAGCAGTTAATTAAATTCATCACTAGATTTTAGTATATATCGACCATTTTTAATCATTTTTCGTAAAGAAGGGTAATTTTAATGAGCCAGACTTGTGATATTTCACTATTATCGGTAAAAAGATGCACTATGAATAATCTAACCATAAGCTTAATTACAAACATATATGCGTATTACTAAACCTACAAACAATGCCAATATTAGCTTGCTATTAATAGTAACGTTTTTGGTTGCTTGTATGGTTAACAATGCTTATACGTTTAATAAGCCGGTTGTTAATGCTGAACAGTTTCGTAATGATCCGCTAAATTCTCAGGATAATTTACAACATAATTCACAAGGTATTTCACAAGAGAACTCGACAGTCAGTACGGTTGTTAATGCTGAACTTTACGATGCTAGTTACCTAGATAACAGTGATGGCGTGTGTAAGTTGACCGAAAAGCTATTGCAGAAAGCCAGTACCCACATGGATGAACTGGTAATGGTCATATTGATGATCATTATGTTTAACCATTACTTCATGCGCCAAACACCGAATACTGTGTCCCTCACCACTCGGCTGGTTCCTTCACAACGCCGTCATCTTATTTTGTGTAAATTCGACGAGTAATACTCTGTCCTACCTTCGCTATAGAAAATGCACGACTAAACATATCTATTTATATTAACTGTTTGATATTAAGTGTTTAAGTCTTTTCTGTAACTCAGGTATATTAACGAACTATTATGCTGATCTGTAGACACTGTCTGCTGATTCGCAACCGACTTAATACAATTGGTATTGAAGTATCGTTACGATAGCTTTACGTACTTTTTGGAGACATGATTTGAAGATAATAAAAGCCTTATTTGTAACTTGTTTACTGTTTATCTCGACGAGTATTTCGGCGCAGACAACAGGCTGGTTGCAAGACCCGTCACATCCACCTATCCAGTTACGCTTTATGCTGACAGGGCAAGTGGATAAAACCAATAATACTGTTCCTGCAGTACTTGAAGTAAAACTTTCAGGTGATTGGAAAACCTATTGGCGTTCACCTGGTGAAGGTGGTATAGCACCAAGTATTGATTGGAAAAATTCAAGCAATCTGGTTAATAGTGATTGGCAATGGCCAGTGCCGAAACATTTCTCATTGCTTGGATTGGAGACTTATGGTTATACCGATACCGTTAGCTTCCCAATGCAACTGCGTTTCGAAGACATTCATAAGCCGTTGGAGTTAGCCGGTACATTAACCTTATCTTCATGCACAACGATTTGTGTGTTAACAGACTATGATATCAATATGTCGGTTGATATTAACAATCTGCAAGCTGATGCTGAAGCGATGTTTTTGTATAACAAAAGTATCGTCGAAGTACCGAAAAAAGTAGATGATAATAATGCGATTGAGTTGCTATGGGATCAACAAAAAAGCCAGTTACAAGCAAAAGTATCAGGTTATGACTGGACTGGAACACCGACATTATTAATTGATGGTGATCTTGATACTAGCTTTAAGCTGGTGGCTGTTGATCAAGTTGCGGACACTATAACGGCTGTGTTTGATGCAAGCAGTTGGTTAGGTAAGGTGGAATTAATTGATAAGCCATTAAACTTAACGGTCATCGACTCTGAGCAAGCATTAGAATTTTCGACGCCTGTTATTGCTGGGTTCGTTACCGTTACAGGCGAATCTTTAATTGGCATTGTACTTTTTGCGTTATTAGGTGGTCTGATACTTAATATTATGCCTTGTGTTTTACCTGTACTAGGTATGAAATTAAGCACTATTATCGATGCACCCCGTGTTGAAAAAGGTAAAATTAGACAGCAGTTCTTTGCATCTGCAGCCGGTATTATCGTGTCGTTCTGGTTACTTGCTAGCTTTATTTTCGTGCTTAAAGTGTCAGGTCAAGCGATAGGGTGGGGTATTCAATTCCAAAGCCCTTGGTTTATTGCCGTCATGGTGGTGATCACGGCTGTGTTCTCATTAAATATGCTTGGCGCATTTGAATTTAGCTTATCGTCAAATGTACAAACGAAACTGGCTACTGCTGGTGATGACAGTAATCGTGGCCACTTTTTACAAGGTATGTTTGCGACCTTATTAGCTACGCCATGTAGTGCGCCATTCTTGGGTACGGCAGTTGCTTATGCGTTTGGTGCTGATACGCTGAGTTTATTTGTTATCTTTACAGCGCTAGCTATCGGTATGGCATTGCCGTGGTTGTTAGTTGCAACTTTTCCGAGTCTTGTCAGTCTATTACCTAAACCTGGTCGTTGGATGGGGTCGGTTAAAACTGTGTTTTCAGGATTGTTAATGCTGACCTGTTTATGGTTAGTAACCTTGCTTTCAAGCTTCTTGCCGACGTTAGTTATTTACGGTGTATTCAGTGTTGTGAGTCTTATCTTTATTGGCTTTATGATCAAACTGAAAGGTAAGCGCGCGGTGCTTATTAGCGTTAGTGTTGGTTTATTGATTGGTAGTGCTGTCGCGCTAGCAGCGTCGTTAACCACGAGTAAATGGTCAAACGGTTTACCTGAAGATTTAGCATGGCAAGAACTTGATACGGTACGTATCGAACAGGAAGTTCAAGCAGGCAAAACGGTATTTGTAAATATCACAGCTGATTGGTGTATTACCTGTAAAGCTAATAAGATCGGCGTGATTTTACAAGATCCTGTATACAGTAAATTGCAAAGCGAAAATATAGTGCCGATGGAAGGCGATTGGACTGTTCGTTCTGAAAAAGTTACTAATTATTTACAAAACAATGGCCGCTTTGGGGTGCCATTTAATATCGTTTACGGCCCGAAAGCGCCAAACGGTATTCCACTACCGGTTATTTTAACTGACGATGCGGTGATGAATGCGATTAAACGCGCGAGTGGTGAATAATCATTACAGCTAATCCCATCTTAATGGGTTAAACAAATTTTATAATAGGAATAATCATGAAAACGAAATTATTAACACTATCAAAGTCTATCACTGGTGCTCTTTCAATCGGTATTCTAGCAACACAAATGGCGTGGGCAGCTCCGGCTACAACTGAAGCAACTGCAATGCCACAAGCAGAGTTTAATCAAATGGTAAAAGAAGCTTTGGTTAATAATCCTGAGATCTTAAAAGCCGCTATTATTGCGCTGCAAGAAAATGAACAAAATAAAGTGAAAGAGCAGCAAGGAAAAAGCTTAAACGACAATTACGCAGCGTTGTTTAACAACAAAATGGACCCGTGGATGGGTGCTGAAAATCCAGAGCTAACGATTGCTTACTTTACCGATTTCAATTGCCCTTACTGTAAGAAAATTGAACCGCTACTTGATAGACTTGTAGAAGAGAATCCTGAAATACGCGTGGTGTATAAATTAGTACCTATCTTAGGCCCAAGCTCGAAAGAGGCGACGGATTTAGCGCTGACAGTATGGCAGAATGAACCTGAAAAATTTGCAGAACTGCATAAGAAATTGATGTCGCGTCCAAGTCGTTTAGATAGTGAGGCGATTGCTAAAGTCGGTAAGCTCACGGATACAGAAGAGTGGTTGGACGATACTGGTAAAAGTGTTGAAACGACAATTAATACAAGTATGGGCTTGATGCGTGAATTTGGTCTGAGTGGCACTCCTGCACTTGTTTTTGCTGACCAAATTGTGGGTGGTCTAGTGCCTTATGAGCAACTAGAGAAACAAGTTAAGGCGGCATTAGCGGCGAAACGTAACAAATAATAAGCGTTTTTTACCAATTACATTTAATGAGTCATTCGATATTGGGTGTAATTGGTATCGCTATCAATAGCGGTATTACTATCGATATTGATATTGTCAAAGGAAGTGATTAAATGAAGCAACGACTACTTGGTTGGACCAAGCAATTAGTTATATTTTTGTTGTTAGCGCTGGTTATTACCACTGCTGTCGATGTATGGCGTGGTAAAGATCTAGCAAAAGATAACCCTCCCGCATTAGTTAGCACGACATTGAAAGGTGAAGCGGTCGATCTTGCTGAGTTAAGTAAAGATCAAGCCGTGATTGTTTATTTTTGGGCGACCTGGTGCCCTGTATGTAGTTTTGTTAGCCCTGCTGTTGATACTTTGTCGGAATACTATCCGGTAGTGACGGTGGCATTAAGTTCTGGTGAAGATCTGCGGGTGACAAAATACATACAGCATCATGAGTATGACTTTGATGTGATCAACGATAAAAACTATGATTTGGGTAATGACTGGAAAGTGAAAGTAACCCCGACCATCTTAATTGTCAAAGATGGTGAGGTTAAATGGCTAACTACCGGATTTACCAGTTTACCTGGGATCTGGTGGCGTTTAATGATGAGTTAAAACTCATCCCAATTGTCGTTATTGGATAATGCGGCGATTGCCTTGTCATTGGATTGCTTTTTCTGCGCCGTCACTGGCAGAGCGGTTGGTTGCTGTCCACTGCGCTGGTGGCGGTTCGCATTCCGGGTACCTTGCTGACGTTGTGTACCTTGATGCTGCGGTACATTTTGCATTTGTCGTTCTTCTTGCTCTGCTTGTATTAGTTTAAAGAACTGGATTAACTGGGTCATGTGATTGACCTGTTCAGACATCGCAGAACTTGCTACTGATGCTTGCTCGACAAGTGATGCATTTTGTTGCGTCACTTCATCCATTTGATTCACGGCTTGGTTAACTTGTTCAATACCGCTAGATTGCTCTGTTGCCGCATTACTGACTTCAGCAATCATATTGGCCACGTGTTCAACTGAATGTACTATCTCTTGTAATGTATCTCCCGATTCATTGACTAATGAAGAACCTACTTTTACTTTTTCAACGCTGTCGCGGATCAGGTCTTTAATTTCTTTCGCGGCATCGGCGGAGCGTTGTGATAAATTGCGAACTTCACCTGCAACAACCGCAAAACCACGACCTTGCTCACCTGCTCGGGCTGCCTCTACGGCTGCATTTAGTGCCAGTAGATTGGTTTGGAAGGCGATCTCATCAATGACACCAATAATGTCATTGATGCGGTTACTCGCAGTCAAAATCTCTTTCATTGCGGAAACCGCTTCTTGTACGGTTTTACCGCCATTTTGGGCTTTATTTTTGGCTTCGGTCGCGAGTTTATTCGCTTCATCTGTATTCGCTGCACTTTGCTTCACGGTCGCGGTGATCTCTTCCATGCTCGAGGCTGTTTCTTCTAATGAGCAAGCCTGCTCTTCCGTACGTTGACTTAGATCTGTATTACCCAGCGCTATTTCGTGTGATGCGGTGCTTACGGTATCAGCTGATTCGCGGATCTGACTGATAATGGTGGTTAACTTATCGATAGTGTTGTTTGCATCATTTTTGATTTGTTGAAATTCACCATTGTATTCTTGTTCAATTGATTGCGTTAGGTCACCTTCAGACATGCGTGAGAACAAGCCGCCGATATCACTGACAAACAAAGATGAGCTTTCTAGTAATTCATTTAAACCACTGCTTAACTTGGTAAAGAATTCATTCTTACCTTCAAGGTTAATGCGTTTGGATAAATCTCCGTTTGCCGCGGCAGCTACAATTTCGTCAATTTCCTGTTCAATGGCCAGTTCAGCGGTTTTATCATTCCATTCCACCACGGTACCGAGACGTTCATTGGCTGCGTTGGTAACAGGGTTTAGGGTGAGCTGCATTGTTCTGCCACCAATTTTGATATTTGCTTGATGGGTTGATGATAATCCTTGCAGCATTTGCTGTTGATGTTGTGGACGTTTATGGAAAATATCAATATTCGCACCGAGTAACTTTTCAACATTAAAATCAGGTAAGTCTTTTTTGATGTCTTTCTCTGCGTTAGTAAGCAATTTACTTACGGAATCATTCATGTAGATAATATTACGTTGGCCATCTGCCACCATGACATTGGCGGTGACATTGTCTAGGGCATTCTTGATACGTAGGGCTTCTTCCGCAGTTAAGCGTGACTCTTGAATATCAAAGTTAAGCTTGGTTTGAGTAATGTAAATAGCTTGGAACAGTTGGCCAAATTCACTGTTATGGCGAATTTCAAATTTATTCTCGTATTTACCTTCGTTAATATGATTGAAAATACCAATTAGCTGCTTGATTGGTTTCATGATTGTGCGGTTTAGTACAATCATTAAAAGCAAGGCTAAAATGAGGAACGTGACGAGTCTTTCTGCTCCTAAACTGATAAAGGAATCATTGATTTGGGTATGCAGGGTATTCGTGGTCTGCTGTGTGAGGGAGGCGTAATTTTGTTGTAATAGTAGAAGCGCATTAAGCGCAGGTTTGCTATCCACTTTCACACTGCTATCAATTGCCTTAATTCCTGCACCGCTGGTAATGAGAGATTGGACGCTATCGAGATTCTGACGGTATTGTTTTGCAACATTAACGATGTCTTTTAGTGCATTTTGTTCTTTTGCACTAATGCCTGATAAAGCTTGGTAATGATTGACCTGGTTTAGTAGGCTGGTATAGCGTTGAATAAATGTTTGTCTGTAAGCCTCATCTTGACGCAGAATATAATTTTTGAATTGATGGACAATACCGCCATAGCCTAATGATGCGGTAATTTCATTGATGACAGTGCCGCGTGCAGAAATATTAGCTTGATAGCTATCCCAAGCTGTATCAATTTTGTGTACGTTATTATATTGAACAAGCGCTCCAGCCACGAAGATAAGGGCAATGAAAGTCGTTAATATGGTGAGTTTGGCTTTCAACCCTGTATTCACTAGTAATGTCTTGAGCGTGACAAGTGGATTTCTACGCGGGACGTTATCGCTGTTCATTGCCTGATAGGTGAGTTCAGCATCTTTCACTTCTTGTTGAGTCGGCTTTGTTCTTACCGACATAAATTCGATAACTTGGCCATTTTTTTTAATTGGGATGACGTTTGCAACGACCCAGTAAAAATCGCCATTTTTAACCCTGTTTTTAATGATACCAGTCCAAGGTTTACCTTGTTGGATTGTTTCCCATAAGTCTTTAAAAGCGGCTGGTGGCATATCTGGATGTCTAACTATACTATGACTTTTACGTAATAATTCAGCCTCAGTAAAGCCACTAATTTCAATAAATGCCCTATTTACGAAGGTGATAGACCCTTTTAGATCGGTCTTGGAGACAAGGATATCTCCCTCTTTCATAAATTGTTCCGTATCTGTAATTGGCATGTTGATTTTCATTGCCATAGCCTCCCGCTTGAGTAAGTTCCATATCCCCAATTTGTATTGGGTATAAACAAACCTAGCTATAAATTGGTAATTGGAGAGGCTTTGGTGATACAAAACAGATAAGTGAGAGGTAGATCTATAAAATAGCTCACTTGCTTTAAATTACGCGTGGTGAGTCGTCATTCGATTCAAGTAGCAAGTGCATCACGGGTATTTATCTGGTGATGAAGATGGTTATTTACCATTCAGCGGTTTAACGCCTTTTAGTACTGATATTGTATAACCATATTGATTTTGATAAAACTTAGAAATAAAACCACTGACATAAATGTATGATTTCTCAGTAATAGCTTGACCGTGATTAAATTGCACCACACGGCCGGTATCATCTTTGCCACGGATATCGTAACGCTTGTTGATAACTTGGTATTTACAGCTATTAATGGTAATGCGACAGCGTACATAATCACCGAGTTTCCCTTTTAATCGTAATGTCTCACTAATATCGCTGCCATCGTTATGCAGAGCGAGCTTTTTGTCCGTCGCGAGTGGCGATTGGTGGCTTAACAAACCCTGGTTGTTGACGATGTAATTAGAGATTATTAAGGTGGCTGTTGCCAATTCATTTTCAGCTAATACACTTTGATTACAGAGCTGTTTTAATTTGTCGTTTAAGCTGGTTGATCTCATTTGTTTAGTATACAAAATGGCTTTTTCAACAAATTCAAAACTCAGGTCTTTAGGGTAGGCTGATGTTTGATAGCGCTGCGCGGCTTTACTGTAAGTGGCATGTTTAAAATCATGATGGAACTGAATCGCATCCTGTTTACTGATAAAACCATGTTGGCTAATTTCATCTTCGACAATGGCTAAGTAAAGGCGTAGCGGCGCACCCGATGCATAGGTTTGATTAAATACACTGTTTTGTAACTGTTCAAGCTGTGCAACTAATGCCGGTAGCTTTTGCAAGTAACTGGCAAATGGCATGAGCTCTGGCAGGCGCTTTTTCACGCAACCGAGATGGGCACAAAAATCACCTTGTTGTGAGTGACTAAATATCAGTCCTTGGCTACGGTTTGTGGTGGTATGACAGATACTGCAAGTACGCGTGAAACTAGGGTTTTTTAATAGATTGATTGGCTGTGCGTATTCATTTATTGCATAGATATTTTTGTTATCAGTGATATCATAATACGCTTCGATAATGTATCGCTCGTCGCTTTGTTCCAAAAGATCTAATGTAATTTCATAACCTTGAGCAGTCACAAGTTGGTCTGCTTTTTTTACTGTTAGTGCCGCAACCGGGTTCACAGTAACAAAGTCTGAAAAAGCAAAGGAATCAAAAGGTGCAAGTAAGTCTTCTATGGTAGACTTTAGGTTAGCGTATTGCTCAGTTGTAATTAAATATGGCATTGTGGTGTTAAACAGTTATGAATAGAAAAATGGAGAGCACATACTTTATCGTGCCCGATCATATCGCGCAATCATCATCACTTTCTGATGCTGCATTTCGCTTATTAGTATGGATGTTATGCAAAAAGAATAAAGATCGCATTGCGGATTTTTCGCGTTTTTCGCTGCAATCAGATAAACAGCATAGCATTACTGAACTGATTAATAAAAACTATCTTCAGCAAGATGACAGTGGCTTGTACATCAACAGTGCAATTATGTATGAAGACTTTAAAGAACAAGTTCCAGCGCCTGTTGAGGCGGCCGATCCTGGCCTGCAATATTTCCAACAAGTATTTGAATTAGTTGCTGAGTATTCACAAAAAAGACTAAACTTTAATAACAGTAAATTCCGTGTGCGCTGCGATGAGTTTATGCGCCAAGGGTTTACTATCGAACACATTAAAGTGTTATGTATTCAGCTAAACAGCCGTAACCCAGCTTTTGATTGGTATGAGCTTGATGCGACTGAATTACAGCATATTAAAGATGTATCTGCGGTGAACAGGGTCAATGCGCCAGCGAGTATTCAATCGGTTAATAACCCTCATTCTGAAGCGCGTCAGCCTTTCCAACCAACGATAAGCCGTCAAGGTGTACGTCATATTCAAAACCAAAGTGGGTTTATGCCGAACTACCAACAAATTAGACAAGATCCGCAAAAAATGGCGGATATTAAGCAAGTCTATGATTATTGGTTTAGCTCGAAACGTTTACAGCTGTCACAATATATTGCTCCAAAACAAGCCCATTTCGAGAAACTGCATAGCCTGTTAATGCTACATTCGATTGCAGAGCTGAAACGTGCAGTTGATGGTGTTGACCATCGCCGAGACTTGGTGAATAAAGGTCGTAATTTTAATGATATCTTTACTAATTCGGGCAATATCGAAAGCTTGGTTAGTTTAGCTGATAGTATGGAAGTGAGCCAGGCTGACTCGCCAGCGCTGCGTATCTTTAATTATTGGGTTGAACGTACACAAAGTGCTGTTGGGGTTAATTTACGCATGACAGCAGAGCAACGTGACCGCTTGATACTGCGCTTGCAAGTATTCACCGAAATCGATCTCAAATTAGCCATTGATGGATCACAAGTCGACCCTTATTATCAATCTGTACACTTTGCTTTTGGTTTGTTATTCAAAGATGATACCAGCGTACACAGTTTGATATCGTTAGCACTTAATGGTAAACAAGATGTATCGAAAGCGAGTCGTAAAGACAGTAACTTGAATAAAGCTTTGGCAGATATGGGCATTAGTAAGTTAACGGTTGGTATGACAGAGCAAAATGGTGGTTTTGTGAATCCGATGGTTCGTGATCACTCGAATACGCAGACACCATTGAAAACATTACCGCCACAATTTATTGATCCGGGCTTCTCTGATAGCGACGATGATTAAAACATTAAACTTGGATATAGAGTGTATGGAACAAACAATTAATTTAACTCAGCCACAAACAGAAGCAATTGCAACTATGTACACCATGCTAGCAAGTAGCTTTCCGTCATTTAATTATGATTATGATTCGGCACAATTTAATATCTGGAAACTGACATTTACCAAGTATGCACCTGAAGCTATTATTAAGGTCGCAGAACAGATCCCAACCTTGCGCCGCAGTAATGGCTTACCTTATGATTTCCCGCCAAGTTTACCTGTTGTTGCGGATATGATTATGCGTGAGTCTATTGTGTTGATGGGTCACTCCGATCATGATAAAGCCTATGAGCGTTTATTTAAATTTAAACGTAAGACTCCAGCTGAACGAGCCGAGACTGGTGATAACTTTGTTTATACGCTGTATCGTCAATTAAATCGTTACATGGCGATGGATGCGGAGAAATTCAGACCCATTTTTACGCGTGAATATTTAAAACTAGCAGATGGTGTGACTAAAGGCACTATGATGTTAGATGAAATACCACTGGCGATTGAGAGTAAGTAGCTCAATTAGCCTGTAGTCCGTTAAGCTAGACTGGCTAGTTAACTTGATTTGATAGAAGTCTGTCGTCGATGGACCTCTATCAAATCAAATATGAACATAAAGCTAAGAAGTAGGAAAGGAATTAAGTAATCGTTGTTGAATTTTATGCACATCAGGCAAAGCATTTGGTGTAACAGATAGCGCCTCGTTCAATGAAGTACAAACGGGGAAATTACTTCTCCCAGAACCCTGATAATAATCATCATATTTCTCAATCCCTTCGCCATTATTATCTTTTAATAAAACAGCTGGAATACCGAATGACTCTGCGATGATAATACCATGCAGTGAACTAGAGATTACTTTTTTTGCTCTTACTATTTGAGACATAAACTTAGGGACAGAACCTTTTGTTTCTAAAATGAATTCAGCTTTGAATTTATGTTTATCTTCATTGTAATGGGGTATCATAAGATACTCAATATCTTTGATTTCCGATGACGCAAAATATTTAGACGATAATAGACCAGGGTCTCCGAATACCTCAGGAACATAGATGCCTCTATTTTCTAAAAACGTTTTTGTTAAAGGACCTCTCACTGCCCTGACATCTAACTGAGTAAAGTTATAGTGCATATCTTGTCTATTTGAATTATAACCAGAGCCCCAAATGACGTCACCGTCACTTGCATGATCCATAATAGACCCTATCGCAAGTAGTTTTTTATCGATTTTAATTGTTTCATTTTTTTCACGCATCACATTCCAAACTATATATGCGGATAAAATATCACCTACGTTAAACGCCCTCTGAATTACTCTAAATTTATTACCTGGATTCCACCAATATAAAAACTCTGTATCTTTTAAAATGGTTTTCAACTCCCTATTTAGAAATGGCAACATTTGATATCCATCCTTTAATTTAGTCATGATTGTGAAGTTATGTGTTGACTGAATTCACCGGTGATTACTGGTTATAGTTAATCTCTACCTGGTTGTAATTAACAATATTTTGACATCGAATATAATCAAGTGAACGGTAGTATATTTAATATTAGGCGATAAAAGTTGAAGTGCAGATCAGAGCGTGACCTTATTATTTTATGCTATGTTAACCTCATTTCTCTATATCCCTGCTTTACTTATTAATGCTGCATCAGAATTAGGTCAATAAGCAGGGATGTTTAATGATAAATATGAATACGCTTAATCCGCGAGTGCAAATACTGTTAAGTTTTATACTAACCTTTGTGGCTGGTCTATTGTGGTATAAAACTAAAATGTGGTTGGTGCCAGTGGTATTCGTTGCGACGCCGCTGATGTTGATTGCATTGTTAAGGATCCCATTTTATGTGGTCATTACTTTTATTATTTTTTCCTACTTTCGTATTCACGAAGCCTTCCCAGTACTGATCCCTTTACATATTCCTTTAGCATTTTCGTTAGCGTCTTTTTTCGTGCTTGGCTGGCATATATTCTTAAGTAATAATATTAAAATATATTGGACGACTGAGCTGACATTAGTTTGCTTATTTTTAGGCTGGGCGGCGTTTGGGATCATGTTTGCTTATAATCGCGGTGCTGCGCTTAGCACGTTCACAGGCGTGTTAAGTAAAGTGTGGGTGATGACAATCGCGATCTGTTGGCTGGTACGCAGTATTCATCACTTTCGTATTGCCACTTATTTATATGTTGTCGCTGGCGTACTCGTCGGCTTAAAAGCAATTAGTAACAAGTTACAAGGTATTGGCCTTGTTGAGGGGACGCGGGTAACGATTTCTCGAGATATAGGCTCGTTAATTGGCGATCCGAATGACTTATCGCTCGTATTGATGTTTCCCATGTCGTTTACCTTATCCAATTTACTGCAGCCTAAAATTGGTAAATTTCACCGAGTACTTTTAGCTTTAGCGTATGTTATTTTGTTTTGGGCCATCATTGCTACGCAAAGTCGTGGCGGACTCATGGGGATCATGGCTGTGACGGGGTATTTTGCATTTAAGCGCATTAAAAATAAGCTCTATATAGTGGCTGGTGGTGCTATGTTACTGCCTATTCTATTAGTGATGGCGGGGGTATCTGACCGTTCGTCTGGCGGTGCTGCAGAAGAGGGCGTTGACGAGTCCGCGATGGGGCGTATCTATGCGTGGATTGCCGCGTGGGGGATGGCGGTTGAAAATCCTTTTACAGGGGTTGGTATCAATAATTTCTATCTCAATTATTATTTATTTAGCCCGCATTGGGATGGTAAAAATCATGCAGTACACAGTACCTGGTTTCAGGTATTAGCGGAAACCGGCTTCGTCGGATTAGGACTGCTTATTGCCCTTATTACGATGACGTTTAAACGCTTGTGGCGTACTGAAGTGGATAGCCGGGTGTTACCGATTAATGAGCGAAATACAATTGTGACTTGTAACGATGGTATTTTTGCTGGGCTAATTGCTTTTTGTATCGCTGGCACGTTTTTAACGCAAGGTTTTACTTGGCCTTTGTATATATTGCTGTCGATGACAGTCGCATTGGCTAAAATATTGTCAGACAGACTTGCAGTTGAAGAAAGGGCTAAAGTGGACTAGCGATAGGTTAATATGCGATAAAATGAGTGGCACGTATTAATTAATCGCTGTGTTTGTGATATGTTTTCCCTACTGTTTATTCTTGAGTTTATCTGCATTGCCTGACTATTCTTTTTCTAATGTTGCTCAGTTATTTGGTGCCAATTGCCGCACCTTATCATTTCGTCCTGAAGGGGCTGTTTTTACCACTAAGCGACAACAAACCTACCATTACCCTTGGGCAAGCTTTGAACCTAAGTTGAAGCACTACCGTGGGTCCTTCTTTGATACCATCATACTCAATTGGGAAGACCAGCGGGTACGGTTAAATGGCGTGACTAAAGCTGACGTGAAAAGCCTTATTGATGACTTATATTTCCATGCATTAATGGGCAATGAAGCTAAAATATTAGCGCTTTATCAGCAGCTTACTCAGATAATCGAGCAAGGTTATATTCCTCATTCAAAATGGTTAAGGTTAAAATCACTCTTATCGCCTTGGGCGGATTGGTTTGAAATGTTACCGAGTATGAATAAGATACCCACAACACTGAAAAGTCCTTTAACACACTTGCGCTTTTGGCAACAAAGTCAGGTCGATAATCTGGATAAATATAACCAAGCGGTGATGGACAAGCATAAACAAAGTCACAAAACCTTGTTTGATAACCTCGAACTCCACCCACTGACTGAAAAGCAACGAGATGCCTGTGTTGTTGCTAATGATGCCAATTTGGTACTCGCGGGTGCAGGCTGTGGTAAAACTAGTGTCATGCTAGGACGTTGCGCTTATTTACTTGAGTCACAGCAAGCGACTGCCGACAGCATATTGGTACTGGCGTTTGCAAAAGATGCTGCGCATGAGATGAAATCCAGGCTTACCGAGCGCTTACCGCAGGCAAATATCACGGTTAAAACCTTCCATGCGTTAGCGTTAGATATCATAAAACAAGTAGATGGTGAGAGGCCAAAAGTCAGTAAACTTGCCAGTAGTGACAATGCCAAGCAACAATTTTTTAAGCAAAAGATAGCAGAACTGTTATGCGAGCGGACGTCGCCTGATGAAGACTTTAGAGCGTTGTTCTGTGAGTACTGTTACGCCTATGTCGCTTGGCTAGGTAAGTTGCCTGAGAATAAGCATGACGCTGAAGTAGAAAGATTATTAGCAGGCAAGGGCGGTTATAAGAAACTATTAAGTCAACTCGTCGAATTGACTATGCAGTATAAAAATAGCCTTACAGATAAATCGAAACATAAATCACAAACCTTACAAAAGTTACAGAAATTAGCCGATACTGACTTCGCCGCGTTAACGCATGAGATTGTTGAGGTACTACTTGGCTATTATCAAGCTGACCTGGACGAGCGTAATGAGCTCGATTTTGATGAGATGATCATCCAAGCCTGCGATTATGTCAGCAATGGTCAGTTTAACTCGCCTTGGTTACATATCCTCGTTGATGAGTTTCAAGATATCTCGCAAGCGCGCGCTAGTTTGGTAAAACAGCTACAAGCTCAGGATGCTGACAGTAAGCTATTCTGTGTTGGTGATGATTGGCAGGCTATTTATCAATTCGCTGGCAGCGATATTGCGGTGACTACACGTTTTAGTGATTACTTTGGTATAACGAGTACCTTACCCTTGGATACGACATTCCGTTTCAATGATCAGATCAGCGCGGTTGCCAGCAAATTTGTGATGGCTAATGAAGAACAGCTAGATAAACAGATAACAACGCATAGCAAAGCCAAAAAAGCCTGTGTGCAGATAAGTTATTATCAGCTTGCTGACGACCAGAAAAAATCCAATAATAAAAAAAGTACGAAGAAAGCGAGTTATGAGGCTGCGTCATTACCAGTAAATACGTTAGTAACTGCATCTGTAAGTAAACCTGTAAGTAAATCATCACCAGCAAATGAGCTGTTGTTAGAAAAGAAATTATCGCAATTAGCGACAGGCAAACAGAAAGATAAAAAGAAAGTGGAAGACAAAGGTGAGGGGAAAGGCGAAGGCAAACAAAAATCAGTATTATTGCTAGCGCGCTTTAATTTTCAATTACCTGATGCGAAGTCCCTGGCTGCATTATCGTTACAATACCCGCAATTGGATATCAAAGCCATGACAGTGCATAGCTCGAAAGGCCAAGAGGCTGATCATGTGATTGTTCTCGCGATGGAGGCTGGTGAGCATGGTTTCCCTTGCCATAAACGTCGTCACCCGTTTGCTGCGATATTACAACCTGATCTGTCTGGATTCCCTGATGCAGAGGAACGCCGCTTGTTCTATGTCGCCTTAACACGGGCGCGCCAGCAAGTTAACTTATTGTGCAATAAAGGCAAACCATCGAGCTTTGTAGAAGAGTTGCTGGCGGGAGGCTACGCTGTCACAGTAACTAAGTAACTAAGTAACTAAGTAACTAAGTAACTAAGTAACTAAGTACAATAGGCAAGGTGATTAATGAGCCTTATTAGCTGGTAATATCTGTGGTTTCAGCTTCAAGCTTACGTTGAAAGTCTTGCTGTACGATAGCAAGTGCTTTCACGACAGTATCAGCTTGCATCTGGTTTTCTTCTAGTAATTGAATAAGATCGACAGCTAATTGTATATGTTTTGGCGCGTTTTTTAGCGACATGATAATAATCCTTAATTTCTATTGCAGTATTTTATTACATTATTTTAATGAAATATTACGTCTACCGATTTTTAATCGGTAACGATATATTTTATCCCAATCAACCTGATATTATTAGCCCATATTCATTGATTAACAATTTTATACAGAGGCTATGATGAACAAAGAACAAGTGCACCAAGTAATCCAATTATTACGTGAAGGTCATTCATTAACAGACATTACTAAAATGGCTAAAATCAACGTGATGTATGTAAGTGTTATCCGTAAATTAATGGTAATGGACCTTCTTCAGTTACCTGCTGAATCTTAATCTATTCGGTTATCGTTCAATGGTTAGGTTCTTAGTTACTGACTTGTTGCTAGCGCTTACGTTAGGGCTAAATCGGAACTAGCTAAGATCTTTCTTTTGTTCATAGCGTTGTAATTGCTGTCGTACTTTGGCTGTTGCTGTCTGACAACGCTGTAATCTTTGCATTGTTTGTTGCAATTGAATCGGATCACTTTGTTGATCTATCATTGCTTGCAAACGGCGTTCATATTCTATTTGTTGTGCTAATTTGGCATATAAATGATGTGATTTCTGCAATAACTTCTTCGCAATAACATCATAATTCTTCTGCTGTTCTTGAACTTCACCACGTCTAAAATGACATTGTTGTAATACGCCGTTGATCGCTCTAAATTGATGCGCTACTTTCTCTAATAGTACTTCTTCTATCGATAACTCATTTTTTATAGGTAAGGAATTGCTTGGCGTTATGCTCGGTTTATTACCTTGCGTTGCTTGTTTATCAAAATAACCTTGTAAGCGGATCATGCTTTTTTCTAATTCAGTAACATATTGATGAATATCTTGATTTTTAGAGATAAACAAACCTGGATAGAATAGGGCGCGGTCTCGTAACTTGTAACTAATGGTGCTGGTATGGCTGGAGTTTACCTGTTTGCTTAACACGCTCAGTTGTTGAATTCGCTGAGCGAGTTGGTTTAGCTGTTGCTGCTGACGGTTTATTGTAGCCATGCTTGGTACGCTAATTTACAGGCAATAATGATCACGACTGTAATAAACAATGGGCGAATGAATTTAGCGCCAAAATGAATTGCGGTATGGGCGCCAACAATAGCACCAATCATAATACATAGCCCCATGCTTAAGCCGAGATACCAATTGATATGTCCAAGGTAGATAAAGGTTAATAACGAAGTAAAGTTACTGGTGAAATTCATCGCTTTAGCGACACCTGAGGCAAACAGAATATTCAGCTTGTAGAGTGCCATCGTCGACACTGTCCAAAATGCGCCCGTACCTGGGCCAGCTACACCATCATAGAAACCAATAATATAACCTTGCATGCCCTGTTTTTTATGCAGTTCAGGGTTATCATCAGGCAAGGTTTCACCTGTGTGTTCTTGGGTTTTACTAAAAATAGAGTAGATAGCGGTAAAGATAATGATCACGGGTAATAATTTGTCTAACCAGGCGGTGCTAATGACGTTAACCATTAAGGTGCCACAAATTGCACCTGTAGCGGTGAATAGGAAGGAGCGCCACCAAAATTTGGGATTAAATAGACGTTTCCTATAAAAGGTGATCGCCGCTGCACATGAACCAAAACTAGCGGCTAATTTATTGGTACCTAATGCTAGGTGCGGTGGTAGGCCTGCACTGAGTAGTGCAGGTACAGTTAATAGACCACCACCGCCAGCAATGGCATCAATGAAACCAGCAACCAGTGCGACGCTGCATAAAATTATAAAAACCGAAGGTTCTAAACCAAGCTCTAACATCAAAATTCTATATTTCTTTTATAAGGGGGGAGCGAATTAAGCAATGCTGGTCCATAGCGTTTACTGATAACTCGACGATCAAGTAGTGTGATTCTACCAGAATCTTTTTCTTTTCTCAGCAATCGGCCACAAGATTGGATCAATTTTTTACTGGCTTCAGGTACTGATACTTGCATAAATGGATTACCACCGGATTTTGTGATCCATTCTGACTGCGCCTCTTCGACAGGGGAGGTTGGCACTGAGAACGGGATCTTGGTAATAATTAAATTGGTAAGTAGATCACCGGGTAAATCAAGACCCTCAGATAAGCTGCTCGTACCAAATAAAATACTGGTTTTATTCGCTTTGACGTTATCCGCGTGTTTCTGTAATTGCTCGCTCCGTGAAGTTTCTTTTTGGACCAACAGTTCAAGTTTTGTGGTACTACGGATAATTTCAGCAACTTGATTCATTTGACGGTATGAGCTAAATAATACTAACGATGCTTTTTTGTCAGGTAATAAACTAGGCAGTTTTTCACCTAATAACTCTGTGAAACCTTGTTCATTGGGTGCTAGGGCTAAGTTCGGGATATATAACTCAGCTTGTTCAAATTCAAAAGGTGAACTCAGTTGCAGATGCTGCGTTGATTCGTCATTCAATAATCCCACTTGGCGACGGAAATAGTTAAAATTACCGAGTGAGGTTAATGTTGCAGATGTTAAAATTGCAGCCCCACATTGTGACCACAACATATGTTCGAGTTTACTGTCTACGTCGATCAAACTGGCCGCAAAGATATGGTCGTCTTGGCGGCTGTCGCTTTTCTCAACCCATTTCGCTAGTGGCGTGCCTTTGGTTTCTTTAATTAGCATGTTCCACACTTGGTGGAGGTTTTCGATACGCTGTAAGTAGAAACCCACTTCGGCAATGAGTTTGTTTGCTTTAACTTGTGGCAGCTGATCTTGTTTTAATTGTTCGGCAAGAATATCGACGATTTTAGCTGTTTGCGAAACTCCACGTTTAGTTTCGTGATTCATGTTAGCGGCTAGATCTGCTAGTGCTTCAGGCAGTTCCCCATCAGCAAAGCGCCAAGAGTCGTCACTAAACTGTATGTCATTGGCTGACATTAAGCTGTGGATCTTGGTGAGCTCTTTATTGATGCTGTTGATTGAACTGAGCAATTTAGTGACTGGATCAGATATTTCACTGGATGCAATCGCTTGGGTCAGTTGACGCATTGATACTGCCATGGTTTGTAACCAGGCTTTAGCGCCGAGTACTGAGGCATGTGCTGATGAAAAGTCTCGAGTGATACGTGGCAAGTGATGTGCTTCATCAATAACGTAATAACAGTCTTCTGGTTTAGGTAAAATAATACCACCACCGAGTTCTAAATCAGCCAATAGTAAGGCGTGATTCACGATGAGTACGTCACACTGATCTAAGGCTTCTCGAGCTTTATGGAATGGACAATTACGGTGAGCACTAAATGATTTACTGCAACTGTGGCGATCAGATACGATCATTTGCCAGATATCATCCGGGATCTGCGTTGGCCAGCCATCAATATCACCTTTCCATTTACCTGCCGCGTAGGCAGTAAACAAGCGCTTGATAAGCTGTAAATCACGTTTTTTAGGGATCGTCGTTAAGTCAGCAAGCAGTTCTATTTGATCATCTGCTTGAGCAAGCATTGCCAGTTTTTGTTCACAGCAATAACGTTGACGACCTTTTACTAAGGCAAACTCAAATTTCAGTCCCGATTGACGGCGAAAGAAAGGTAGCTCTTTATGTAACAACTGTTCTTGTAAAGCTATTGTCGCAGTTGATATGACTAACGTTTTTTTGGCATCGGTTGCCAGTGGGATCCCTGCAATCAGATAAGCTAATGATTTACCTGTACCAGTGCCTGCTTCGGCAATAATCAATCGACGGTTTTTATCAAAGTTGCCGGCGAGGGTCTTTGCCATTTCAGCCACTAGAATATTTTGTGAGCGACGAACTGCGAAGTCAGGTAGTGAATCTCGGATGTTCTGGTAAACATCACGAATAGACTTTTTACTTTTATCTGAAAGCATGTTTACTCTTAATCTGAAGAAAGGTCGTTTGTACTTTTATAATCACCCTATTTTAGCGCAATTATAAAATCTGTATAGATATTACGTCGGTGAACACTGATAAATTCACAGTAGTTTATAGAAATGCCGAGTTAGCACCTACCTAGCGCTGACAAAGCTGACAAAACTGACAAATTCAAGACTGAAACATAATCGCGCTTTTTATATTATGACGCTGTCATTTTTCGTCATCTCTAAGAGGTTCATATGCAAAGGCTTGCGAGCATCACAGTGTTGTTAGGGTTACTACTTACTGGTTGCAACAGTTCTGATAGTAGCAGTTCATCAACAGGAACAGGTGGTAATACACAACTATTTACTGTCTATGGAAATCAAGCTCATATGAGGGGCGTTATTGATAGTGATATCGTTTCACAGCTTAACAAGATGACAAAAGCCAACCCGCAAGTTGATACGATTGTAATGCTGGAAGTAGCAGGCTCAAAAGATGATGTCGAAAATTTAAAGGCATCACTGTTAGTTCGTAGCAAAAAATTAAAAACAGTATTACCCGCAGAAGCTATGATTGCATCTGGCGGCACGGATTTTTTCCTTGCAGGTGTTGAGCGATTGATCGATCCAACCGCTCGAATTGGCGTGCACTCTTGGGCTGACGGTAGTGGTACAGAAGGTAAAGATTTACCTGCCGACCATCCTGAACACCAACGCTATTTAACTTACTATAATAAAATTGGTGTCGATCCGAATTTTTATTGGTACACCCTTAATGCGGCAAGCGCCAATGATATCCATTGGATGAGCAATGCTGAACTCGCTAAGTACGACGTTGAAACACGTGAAATGACCGCGAATGAACTGGTTAAAGTATTCCCTGTTCCGAGTGAGTTTGGGCAGGCTGCCACCGATTTGTTTGATCGCTATACTTGGGTTAAAGCACCCAATGGTAAGCTGATTAATATTTTTGCTCAATCCAAGGTGTCTTTAGCGCAGTTAGTAAAAGCGAGAAGCACATTGGAATTCTATTTAACTGATACTGCAACAGTGAAGAAAACCCTTGTCGCTAATAGTATGGCGAATAGAGGCGCATCATTATTTATCTTTAATGATGAGCAGGCTTCAGAGCAAGCAATGGAAGGTAGTTTAGGTAACAGTAAGTTGGCTGAGTCTGGGCAAGACTTATATGCAACCGAAATATTTGTAGAGGGTGATAGCCGTTATCTAGCTGCGCCATCAGACGCTCGTGATGCGACGTTTGAAGAAGTATTGCATTTAACACAAGCGCAAGGTATCGCACCAACGGTTAAGTCTTTACAAAAACAGATCGCAGAACAAGCTGAAGTCGCGATTGCCAATAAAGTATGGAACCCTGATGCTGAACAACTGGAAGAATGGCGTGCTGAAGGTGATACAGAAACGGGTAATAGTGTTTCTCATGAGTATTTTGCCGCGATAGTTGAAGCATATTATGGCATGTGGCAAGGGCTTTCTGCAGGTATGGATGGCTATACCGCGACAACTCGCGCATTGCAAACAGTACAAGACAGTGATGGTCAGGCAATTATTGGAGCATTCTTACCTGAATATATCCCAACAACTATGGATGTAGACGCGAGTTTTGCTGGAGGTAGCACTTTTTATATGGAATATAATGCGGTATTAAGTTATACGGCAAAATCACAGTATTTACAGTCGGTGCGTTTAACTGGAAAAAATAGCAGCAATATTTCAGGCAACAGTCAAAATAACCTCTTGATGGGAAACCAAGGCAATAACCAAATTGATGGTAAAGGTGGAGTAAATATATATAAAGTAAACGGTTTACAGTCTGAGTTTATCGTTGGTGTTGATGGTGAGGGCTTCTTGCTACAGGATAAGGTTGATGGGCGTAATGGTACAGATAAGCTGTTAAATATTCAGAAAATTGAATTTAATGATAGCGAACTTAGGCTATAACGAGTACCGATGACTTGGCTTTAATGTTGTATAAAATATTTATATATTATATAAAGCAACGAGGTTTAAATGCGTAAGTTTGTTAATATCAAAGTGCTTATTGGGATGTTCTCACTGGTCTGTTTAATCGCAGTCAAAGCGCCACACGGTAAGACGATCCATATATTCTCACAAGCCTGGTGTGTCTGTAGCACAATTTAAAAAATTGCATTGAATGATAATAAGCTGAATTTACCTGAACAGTATATATTAGCTCTGTATTTTAATTTATTTATAATGATATAAGGTTTCCTTGACCATGTTAGAGAATGACAACAAACACATTTTAATTGTTGAAGATGATTTAGAGATTTGTCGGCTTCTCGATATGTTCTTACGCAGTAAAGGCTATCAAGTATCACTGAGTAATAATGGCACCGATGGACTGGCTGATATAGCCCGATTAAAACCCGATCTTGTGGTATTAGATATCATGATGCCTGGCTTAGACGGGATTGAGGTATGTAAGCAAAGTCGTGAATTTTATAGCGGACCGATTATTATGTTGACCGCTTGTAGTGAAGAAATATCGGAAATGTCAGCATTAGACACTGGCGCTGATGGCTATTTACACAAACCGCTACGACCACATATCTTGTTATCACACATAGAAGCATTTTTGCGTCGTGAAAATAGAAGTAATAAAAACACGAACGCGCTAAGCCATACTGGCAGCTTAACGATAGATACCTTAAAGCGCTTAGTTACCCGTAATAACGAAGAGATTATTTTAACGGGCGCAGAATATGAAATGTTAGCCTATTTAGCGACACAAGCTGGCACGATTGTGAGTCGAGACGAATGTTATCGCGCACTCAAAGGTGTCGAGTTTGATGGCCTAGATAGAGCCTTGGATATGCGTTTATCAAGTATACGTAAAAAGATAAAAGATGATGTTGCCCCATACCAAATAATCAAAACAATTCGCTGTAAGGGTTACCTATTTGTTAAGCAATAATATGGTTACTAAGCTGAAAAAATTCATTCGTCACTACTCCTTTAACACGCTGTTTTTAAAGCTATATGTTGGAGTGACGGCGGTGATTATTGGCAGCATCGTCTTTGTTAGTTTGTCGATGGATTATTACTACGAAAACCTTGATGATATAACATTTGTCCATGATGCGAGTTTTGCGTCTAAATTATTGGATGATTTTGTCGAAGATACCGACCGCTGGAATATGGAAGTCGATTTATTGAGTCGATTTACCGGGTTTACGATAAAAAATATCAAGATGAATCAAGCATTACTCTATCATCGAAAGCACGAGCTGTTAGACGTTGTTGATATAGAACCGAATAAAAATTATCCACCTTTACCTGCTGGTATTGGTAAGTGGGGGGTATTTGTCTATAAGCATGATGTAGAAGATGATCGTCTTGCTGTGATCTTGCCGCATAAAGATGGGCTATTACTCATCATTGATCGAAATCAAGCGCTCTACCCAATAGATGGTCCTCAGGATTGGGTCGATGATAATGCGGAAATTTTTTTATTAGGTTTTATCTTTTTAAGTATTGCCTTAGTGCTGTACGCGAGTGTGAGAAATATATCCAATCACGTCTATCGTTTAAGTGATGCTAGTTTAGATCTGGCAAAGGGCGAGCTAGATACTCGCGTCAACAATAAAATCCCCGCACCTTTGAATCAAATGGCAACAAGTTTCAATAAAATGGCTGAATCGCTGCAGCATTCACAGCATCAGCAACGCGTTATGGCGAATGCCATTGCCCATGAATTACGTACACCGTTAACGCGTATTCAGTTGGTGATGGGCTTGCTAAGTGATGAGGCTCATAATGAATATACGACGGCATTACACAATGACTTAGGTCGTTATACGGTTGAAATGGAAGCTTTAGCAAATGACATCCTGATGCTACAAACCATAGAACACAATCCCTCTTCGCTCCATCAAAAGATTGACTTAGCGGCGTTAATACAATCACGCATGGTTGAGTTTCAGCTGCAGTACCCTCATGTCCATGTCACGGCTGATATCGAGGCTGTGAGTGTGGATGGTAATCCTCGCTACCTTCAGCTCATTGTTGATAACCTCGTGAAGAATGCCTGTTTGTACGCAGATTCAAGGGTTAAGATCACGCTTAAAAAACATGTTAATTGTTGCTGTATCGTCGTCGAGGATGATGGTGATGGGATCAGTCCACAGCAACGAGAGCAAGTACTTGATGCGTTTACGCGGTTAGATAACAGTCGTAGTAGACAGACTGGTGGTTTTGGCTTAGGTTTGGCTATTGTGAATACGGTGGTTAAAACCATGAAAGGAAAGCTGGACATTAAAACCAGTAAGTTGGGTGGGGCGATGTTTATCATTGAGTTTAAATGCGAATGTTGTCGTGTTTAAGTCAGCGTTAAAATGACGACAGCGAGTGCTTGTCGTCATTTTATTGCTAATGTCGCGCTACGCTGTACGTAATTCGCGACGTAATATCTTACCTACTGCTGTTTTTGGCAACTCGTCCATAAATACAATTTGCTTAGGTACCTTGTAGGCCGTTAAAAATTCTTTACAGTGTGCAATGATATCTTGTTCTTCAAGGTCTTGGTTATGCTGAGATTTGACGATAAAGGCTTTCACCGCTTCTCCCGTTTTCTCTAAAGGAACACCAATGACTGCGGCCTCTAAAATACCGCTGTGATTTGAGAGGACCTCTTCGACTTCATTAGGGTAAACGTTAAAACCGGATACGATGATCATGTCTTTTTTACGATCAACAATTTTGTAATAACCATTGTCTAATTGTTCGGCTATATCCCCAGTTTTAAAGAAACCGTCACTGGTCATTACTTCAGCTGTTGCTGCGTCGCTACGCCAGTAACCTTGCATGACTTGCGGGCCACGAACTGAGAGTTCACCTGCTTCACCTGCTGCAACCTCATTATCATTTTCATTAAGTAGTTTAATCTCGGTACCCGGTAAGGCTGCGCCAATTGAACCAACTAAGGTTTCGCCTGGACGGTTGAATGTGACTACCGGTGATGTTTCAGATAACCCATAACCTTCACAGATATCGCAGCCTGTGACGTCTTTCCATAACTTCGCGGTTGAGCTTGTGAGCGCTGTACCACCTGAAGTGGTTATTTTTAATTTACTGAAGTCTAATGCTTTAAATTCAGGCTGAGTACATAAACCAACAAATAAGGTATTAAGGCCTGAAAATGCCGTGAATTTAACGGTTTTAATCGCGTTCACAAACCCCGGCATATCTCGTGGATTTGGGATCAATACAGTATGGGCACCCGTACTAAAGTACAGCAGTAGAGTGATGTTAAATGCGTATATATGATAGAGCGGCAGCGGTGATATGAGCACCTCTTCGCCTGCTGTGATTTCGTTAGACAAACGGCCCTTGGTTTGGATGGTATTGCTTAATACATTACCGTGGCTGAGCATTGCGCCTTTTGACAAGCCTGTGGTGCCGCCTGTGTATTGCAAAACAGCTAAATCATCGATATGGCAAGTAACTGGTAGGTAAGGATTATTTTTACCGAGTGCAATCGCATCAAGTAATGAAATGGTATCTAGCTGTGAAGAACCTTGTTCCTGTGGTGCGAGTAAGTCGGCCGCATGGGTGGTAATGATAGTCTTGATATTGGTATCAGGCAGTACTTTTTCTGCGACAGGGAGCAGGTCAGATAAGATGACTAATGCCGTGGCTTCAGAATTGTTAAATTGATGTAACATTTCACGCGGGGTGTAAAGTGGGTTGGTGTTAACTAATACTAATCCTGCACGAGTCGCGCCATAAGCAGCAATTGGAAATTGGGTAATACTCGGTAATTGGATCGCAATTTTATCACCTGGTTTTAGGTCTGTATGGTTTTGTAGGTAGGATGCAAACGCGGCAGATAGCTGGTCTATCTCCTTAAATGTAAGGGTTTTACCTAAGCAGGTGTAAGCAGGTCTATTCGCATATTCTTCACAAGTATCTAGTATCAAATCAGCAATACAGTTGAGTCCATTCAATTCTATTTTTTCTACAGCAGCATTCGATAACATATAATTCTTCCTATCTATTAAGTTGTGTTGTGAATATAAAGTGACACTGAATTAGTCATTTGGTTGCAACATATAGGTTACAACTCGTGTATTTAATCGGAATATTTTTGAACGAATAATTTAAACGTTCGTATGATTTATTATCATACTGTTGAATTTATCTATTTCAGCGAGCAACACGATATTTTTGAAAATAGGCTAACTGGTCGGCTTAGCTTGTCTCAAAATTTAATTTTAGCGTATTAGCAGCTTGTGCAATTTGCAGCTAGGCTTTTATATAGCGTTTAATTTAATTCGCAGAGTATCTGTTTGATATTGGCTTTTAAGGAGTGGTATTTATGGTTAAAATTAAGAGTATCAGCATGTTAATACTGGTTTTGATGTGTCCGTTTAATAGTTTTTCAAAACAACAAGTTGCTGTATTTTTAGGGAGTCCTATGTCTGGGGTTCAATATCAACAAGGCGACTTACGTTTTTCTTTGGGGTTGAAAGATTTCGGCGTTGCGTTTGATCAGACCTTTAGTGTGGCTGAATTATTGGAAAAGCCTAAATTAGCCCCACTATATGTTTATTTAGGGGGGCAACTTGTCGACCACCACAAGCATAAAGTGGCTGTACGCTCAGGCATCGGGTTTCAACAACCTTTTGAGCTGATAACCCTGTATGCAGAGCTTGGTCCAAGCCTGTATGTGCTAGAAGATGTGGATATGAAACTAGAAGCGAGCTTAGGTATTAAAATTGATTTTTAAATATACTCGCATCGAAGAGAAGAGTGAATACCGCTTAAAAATCGAGAAACATCAAGGTTGGGATGAGCAGGATGTTGCAAACGACGAGATAGCTGGATAAGGTAAATATTCTTTTTACCTTGCTGCAGCGGTAAATAAAGTATTCGTCAAAGTGCTGTAAATGCTCATTACGACGGATGTAATGGAATAATTGCATTTGTTTTGTGTAATTACCTTCAGTATTAAAAAATACCCGACCGTTAACACGCTGATAGAGTAGCGGGTCAATATCTCTCATGTGATAAAGCAGGCAACGTAATGAAGAAACAGCACGTGCGACATTAATTAGCGTGATAATTGAAAACGCGATAAAAATAAGATCACTATTATTCATCCTTTCCCCTTAGCGGTAAACGCTAGCATGCCAGTTACTTTCATTATCCTTATTAATATGAGTGTAATATATATTTCTACTTTCGGTATCTTATGACCGATAAAAGCGAATTATTTATATTATGAAACGATAATTTAACACTTAATTAATACATTACAAAAACTAATCCGATAAATCTGAAAATGTACTGTATTCCACCTGTTTTTTTACTTGCCTAAGATGATGCTCAGGACTATTATGCCGCCTGAAATGCAGAGTAAGATATTGCGTATATGGATTTAGCCTGTCACCAATCTTTTCATTATCAATCCAACTAGAGTTTATCTCTAATTATTGCGGTTTTTAGCCTTAATTACCGTTTTATATTCGTAACTTATTATGAGGGTATGGTTGTGCTACAACAATCGTCTTCTGCCAATATGGCAAAATTACTATTTCTAATTATTATACTGACTGCTGTAGGGCAAATGACACAAACAATGTATGTGCCATCTATTGCTGCAATGGCTACCGATTTTGCGGTTCAGCCAACGTATCTACAAGCGGTTATGGCGGCTTATTTGATCCCTTACGGCTTATCACAGTTTGTATATGGGCCTTTATCAGATCGCATTGGTCGACGACCCGTGATTATGGCGGGCATGACTATATTTATGATGGGTACATTGGCGGCATTATTCGCTCCGTCATTTGAGTATTTTCTATTAGCTAGCTTTATCCAAGGCTCTGGTACAGGTTGTGCGGGCGCAATGTCGAGAACGGTCACGCGTGACTGCTATGATGGCGCATCATTGCATCGAGCTAACAGCCTTGTGAGTATGGGCGTCATTTTTTCACCCTTACTTGCACCTGTGGTGGGGGGTTATCTTTCAATGGCATTTGATTGGAAAGCAAGTTACCTGTTTTTACTGATCTTTGGCGCGCTAGTGACACTAGCGATGTTTACGATGTTTGATGAAACATTGCCTAAAGAAAAGCGTCGTAATGAGCGCGTTTGGACAAGCTATAGTTATGTGTTGAGTAACCGCCAATTCCAAGGTTATGTCTTTTGCCTTATTGCGACATTCGCGGGTATCGCTGTGTTTGAAGCTGCGGCAGGTGTATTGCTTGGTAGTGTGTTAAAGCTCGATCCAACAACGGTAAGTTGGTTATTTGTATTACCATTACCGGGGTATTTATTGGGTGCCTGGTTATCTGCTACGTTATCGGTACGTATCGGCCAACGCAATTTGTTTAACATTGGTATGGTGACTTTGATTGTTGGAGCTCTAGCTATCTTCATTCCGGGCATGGCTGGATTAGTCACCGTTGTGTCATTGATTGGTGGTGGGTTTATTTCGTTTATTGGTGCTGGAATAATTTTTCCTGCAGCAACAACTGCGGCAATTCAGCCTTTTCCTCATCATGCTGGGACTGCGGGGGCAATTTTAGGTGGTATGCAAAATTTAGGCGCGGGCCTTGCGACATTAGCGGCATCATTGATGGGGGCAAAAGATCAGTTTAACCTTGGCTCTGTGATGCTAGTCGCTGCAGTCTTAGTGGTGATTAGCATACTTTGGGTGCGACGTCGTTTCTCGAATGATGCTGCGATGACGCCGAGCTTATAATGCGTTAATAACTAAATAAAATGGGAACAGGATCGTTCCCATTTTAACTAATGCTGATTTTCTCTATAATGCGGATCGGTCCAGCAGAGTGGTAGTGTTTCACCGGAAAGAAATAGAAGATCTGATTTTTTAAAGGTTTCCGGATCTTGTTGTTCTTCACCCACCTGATAGCGACCGACTACCGAATCATGGAATAGGTTCGTGAGATCGTCTTGTCCTATTACCTCTATCATATCGTTATTACTTTTATGTTTAAAAAACATCATGCGCTCCAGTCGTTATCAGCTTTCTACCAGTAAAGTATAGCCTGCGCTCACCTTTTATTTTGAATATCAGTTAAACTGTTGATACTCGCGATAATAGCTAAGCTGGTAATAAGCGTGCTCGGTATATCGTGATACAGAGCTCGTTATAACATGGCTGTAATAAACAGAGCTTCTCATAGACGGAGTGGATAATTGATACAGGTGCAATATGGATAAACCTTTCTCACAATCTTGTGAAAATAATAAACAAGCGATTTTAACTGTGCTCACTGGTGAGTTTACTCAGCCCCTGCGAATATTGGAAATCGGGACGGGCAGTGCACAGCATGCTGTACATTTTGCGGCTCAGTTACCATTCCTCACTTGGCAAACCAGTGATCTAGCCTGTAATCATGCCGGTATTCATACTTGGTTAGACAGTGTTGATTTAGCTAATTTAAAGCGTCCGCTATTATTAGATCTAAACCAAGATTGGCCGATTGACAGTGTGGAAGGTATCTTTACTGCGAACACGCTACATATTGTTAGCTGGCCTTTGGTGAAGCGTTTCTTTCAAGGTGTTGGTAGGCATTTAGCATCAGGCGGAAAACTGTGTATCTATGGTCCGTTTAATTACGATGGCCTATTTACCAGTCCAAGCAATGCTGATTTTGATGTCTGGTTAAAGAACATTGATAGTGAGCGTGGTATTCGTGATATTGAAGCGATTAATCAGCTTGCCAATGAACAAGACTTGGTATTAATGCATGATCATACAATGCCAGCGAATAACCGTTTACTTGTGTTTGTTAAGTCTTAGGCTTGGCTTAATAATGGCTTCCCAAACAGGTTAACGCCTTTCACAAGAAGTGCATCCACGGCAAGCTACGCGAGTCTTACTGCTGCGATCTAGCCGACCGCGTTGTACTTTACAGTAAGCATTCTTTAAACAACGGCGATAATCAAACCAGTCTTGTGGTTTGGTTAATAACACATAACCGTTAAAGCGTTTGAGTAAATCATCTTGCCATTCGTGTATTAATCCACTGTCGAAACCAATATCAAAAAAATCTAATAACTCAGGGATGTTGGTTAATGACTTTATCTGCTCTGCAGTACTGGGCTTGCTTGTTTGCATAACGGCCTTTTAGCTTAATTCTCCCATAGCAATTCATTAGCGTAAATCTAAAGCCTACGATTAGTTGTTGTGGATCAAAAAATACAAATGGTAATAATTATCATTTGTATTGAGGTGTTTTGAATTTCTTGCTAGTATCAGTTTATCCCGAAGTAAACAAGGAAGTCCCATGCCACATCAATTTCGTTTTATGCTATCACCAGCGAGTATATTTTCAATACTGTCATTATTTACAATTTTATTAAGTGCTGTTTGGACGACGAATGCAGTCGCTGCAGAGAACAAGTTTAAAGTGGTGACGACCTTTACCGTGATCGCTGATATGGCGAGAAACATAGCGGGTGATGCTGCTGTTGTTACTTCAATAACCAAACCTGACGCCGAGATCCATAACTACCAAGCCACACCGGGTGATATACGTCGTGCGCAAGGTGCTGATTTGATTATTTATAACGGATTAAACCTGGAATTATGGTTTGATAAGTTTTTCCATAATTTACGTGATGTGCCTAGTGTTGTCGTTACCAAGGGCATTGTTCCTATGGGTATTTCGCAAGGTCCTTATTCTGGTAAACCCAACCCTCACGCGTGGATGTCAGCTGACAATGCCTTGATTTATATTGAAAATATTCGTCAGGCATTCGTTATGTTCGACGGTGCTAACGCCGCCGTTTATAACCAAAATGCACAGCATTATAGTGCCCAAATATTGGATGCAGTCGCACCATTTAAACAACAACTTGCGGCCTTACCAAAAAACCAACGCTGGTTAGTCACGAGTGAGGGCGCGTTCAGTTATTTAGCCCGTGATTATGATTTGAAAGAGCTTTTCCTTTGGCCTATTAATGCGGATTCTCAAGGTACACCGCAACAAGTGCGTAAGGTTATCGATAAAATGAAAGCCAATCAGATTGCAGCCATCTTTAGTGAAAGTACGGTATCAGCCCGACCAGCGCAGCAAGTCGCCCGTGAGACGGGGAGTCGTTATGCTGGCGTTTTATATGTTGATTCATTAAGTGCGATTGATGGACCTGTGCCAACGTATATTGACTTGCTAAAAGTCACCCTCGGTACGATAGCAAAAGGACTCGAACAAGAATGATGGGATTAGCGGTTAACGATATTAGTGTGACGTACAGAAACGGCCATACTGCGCTAGTCAATGCCAGTTTTAGCTTACCTCAAGGCTCGATTACGGCATTGGTTGGGATTAATGGCAGTGGTAAATCAACTTTATTCAAGGCGATCATGGGATTTGTTACGTTAGCAAAAGGCTCGGTTGATATTTTAGGTTTGCCAGTTAATAAGGCGTTAAAAAGTAATCTGGTTGCTTATGTGCCACAGAGCGAAGAGATTGATTGGAATTTTCCTATTTTAGTCAAAGATGTCGTTATGATGGGACGTTACGGGCATATGAATATGCTACGTATAGCGAAGCGGAACGATCATGATAAGGTCAATTTGGCGCTTGAACGCGTTAATATGAGTGAGTTTAAGTACAGACAAATTGGTGAGCTATCTGGCGGTCAAAAAAAACGTGTGTTTCTTGCCCGAGCGTTGGCTCAAGAAAGCCAAGTCATTTTACTGGATGAACCTTTTACTGGGGTTGATGTACAAACAGAAGAGCAGATCATGGCGTTACTGCGGGAGTTACGCGCTGAAGGTAAGGTGATTTTAGTCTCTACGCATAATCTCGGTAGTGTGCCAGAGTTTTGCGACCGAACTGTGTTAATTAACCGTACCATATTGGGGGCGGGGTTAACCAGTGAGATATTCACTCAGGATAACTTGCAGAAAACCTTTGGTGGAGTATTACGTCACTTTATTCTTGCGGGCGATGAATTACATGAAGATGATGATAAGCGGCAGGTGACAGTACTGTCAGATCATGAACGCCCAGTGGTTCTTTATGGTGACGGTGAGCAAACGCCAGTAGTGAGGAATCGATGATAGAGTCACTATTAACCCCCTTTAGTTATGATTATATGGTCAATGCCATCTTTATTAGTGCATTGGTAGGCGGCGTTTGTGCGTTTTTGTCAGCGTATTTAATGTTGAAAGGCTGGTCATTAATTGGTGATGCCTTATCGCATGCTATCGTTCCCGGTGTCGCTGGCGCCTATATGTTAGGGTTGCCGTTTGCTTTGGGCGCCTTTTTTTCGGGCGGGTTGGCTGCCACAACCATGCTGTTTCTAAATCAACGTACAAAGCTAAAAGAAGACGCGATCATCGGGCTCATATTTACCTCATTTTTTGGTTTAGGGCTGTTTATGGTGTCGCTGTCACCGACATCTGTAAATATCCAAACTATCGTCATGGGAAATATTTTAGCCATTACCCCAGCTGATACTTTACAACTGTTATTAATCTCCGGTATTTCATTGTTTGTACTGATATTAAAATGGAAAGATCTAATGGTCGTCTTTTTTGATGAACATCATGCGCGCAGTATTGGCTTAAGCCCGAATGCGCTAAAGGTTTTATTCTTCACCTTATTGAGTGCGTGTACAGTCGCGGCACTACAAACTGTGGGTGCCTTTTTAGTGATAGCGATGGTGGTCACACCCGGTGCAACTGCTTATCTACTCAGTGACAGGTTCTCTTGGGTAATTATATTGAGTGTTATTATTGGGGCTGCGAGTTCATTTATTGGCGCCTACCTTAGCTATTTTATTGATGGCGCGACAGGAGGCATCATTGTGATATTGCAAGCGATGGTATTTATATTGGCGTTTGTATTTGCGCCCAAGCATGGTTATTTAGCGGCAAGGTTCAAGGCTAGACAAACGATAGGGACATTATAATGGTGAGCTTACTTGATACGTTATCTGAAACAATATTAAACACCTTATTAGAGCCGTTTTCATTTACTTTTATGCAGCAAGCATTTTTAATTGTGCTGCTTGTGGCGATCCCAACCGCTTTATTGTCGTGTTTCTTGGTATTAAAAGGCTGGTCTTTGATGGGCGATGCTATTTCTCATTCTGTGCTACCCGGGGTGGTGATCGCTTATGTCTTGGCTATTCCTTATGTTATCGGCGCGTTTGTTGCGGGGATCTTTTGCGCACTCGCGACTGGTTTTATTAAAGATAATAGTCGATTGAAAGAAGACACTGTCATGGGCGTAGTGTTTTCGAGCATGTTTGGTTTAGGCCTGGTATTAATGACCAAAATAGAGTCGGGTGTACATTTAGATCATATCTTGTTTGGTGATGTACTTGGGGTGACATGGCAGGATATTTTGGAAGTGGGGGTTGTCGCTTTCCTAGTCGTGGCATTCATGCTGATTAAAGGCAAGGATCTACTGGTCTTCGTGTTTGATCATCAACACGCGAAGGCGATCGGTTTATCGACAGGGTTATTACATTATGGTCTGTTATCATTACTCACGTTAACGATAGTTTGCGCGCTAAAAGCTGTCGGTATGATCTTGGTTATTGCGATGCTGATTGCTCCAGGGGCGATCGCATTCTTATTAACGAATAAATTTCAAAGCATGCTGCTGGTGGCATTACTCATTTCGTTATTAGCATCGTTCTTTGGTGTATACTTGAGCTTTTATCTCGACAGTGCGCCAGCACCAACGATTATCATGTTATTGAGTATCGCCTTTATTCTGGTGTTTATTTATAGCAGTTACCAAGCAAAAGTAACTGCGTCAAAATACTTACATCAAGATATCGCTGCGGACTTAAGCTGTTTGTAAATCGGCAAGCCATTGCTGTTCGAAATCTTGCATACGTAAATGCTTACGCGAGCTTTCATGTGACTCTCTATGCTGGTCTGAAGTAAACGGGCCGGCTTGGCAGTAATGACAGCAATCATCACCGAGTATTGTCGACGGTGTTAACTGTGAACTGAGTGCCTGTGCTAGCTGGTTAGCAGGGCGTAGACTCCAGACATAAGTAATGCCCTTGGTATCTTTAACGTGCTTATCACGATCAACATTACGAATGCGGTAGCCAGGAAAATTGGCGATATCGAAGTTCATTTCACCGAGGAAATGGATATCGGTATTGCGTATTAATGAATGTTGAATATTCCATTCAGAGTAAGGTTTGACGTCTTTGCTGGTGATATAACACAGCTGTGGGCCAGTAGGATCAAGTAACTGTTCACTACTATTAATTAAAAACTGGCGTAACAGGCGGCGATTTAGCGTGTTAATACCAATACCTGCGCATTTGTCATTAAACTCTGTTTTAGAGGTAAAGCCAGGTACGAGTGGAAATTGGAAAATAACCAGGTCAAAACTATGGTGCTTTATTTCAGACCATGTCTCAGGTTTAGTTATATCAAAACCAGTTAATACTTGGCAATTATGAGCGAGTAATTTTTTATAAAAATCATCACCATACTTATTTTCCAACGTGGCAAGTGGATCGAAAATGGTGGCTGTTAATTGCGCCGGTGCATAATGTTGAAGCAAGGCATTAGAGAATGATAAATCGCCATCGCCAATCGTTAGGATGCGCCAGTTGGGGTTAATATGCATGGTCAAAGAAACTCAGTAATACGATAAAGCGGAATATTATACGGCAGCACTACAATAATTTCACTTCTACAATGCCATTAACGTTATTATTTCTATACTTAAGTTAATCCTCTCACTTAAGGTATCGCAATGAAACATATCGCGATTGTTGTTCCTGAATTCCCAACAGCCTCCGAAACATTTGTGGTAACGGAAATATGCGCATTAGCAAAGGCGGGCCATCAAGTCACCGTATTTTGTTTTATTAAGCGTGATTCAGTGGTGACATTACCTAATAATGTGACTGTGATTGATGTCAATATGGCATCTAATAAACAAGTATCTGCATTTGTTGCTAAGCACCCTTTAGCGACGACAAAGGCATTTAAATGTGCTAATCACCAGCATGCTATCACGACATGTTCATTACTTTCTTATGGTGCAAAGTTAGCTTATCTCGCCGATAAATTTCACTGCGAGCATTTTCACTGTCATTTTATGCATTGCAGTTTGGCGTACACACTCGTCGCCGCTTGCTGGTTGGAGATCACCACCTCGAGTGTCGAGCATGGTTCTGTCATATATGAAGATAATGATGATATTCGTTATAAATTAACGGCGTGTAGTTTTAACATTGCTGAGTGCGAAGATATTATTAAGAACTTTCAATTGCTTGGAGCAAAGCATTTACACTTATTGCACAGTGGTGTCGATATATCGCGTTTCCCCGCACATCCAGTCCCGTCACATAAGCAGCTGGAGTTGCTCTTTGTTGGCCATTTGGTCGAGAAAAAAGGCATTGCCTATGCGTTAGAAGCATTGGCTCTGATTGCTGAAAATGTACGACCGCATTTTGATATTGTCGGCCAAGGCCCTGCGCAAAATTACCTTCAGCACTTAGTTAAAAAATTAAACTTAACCGCATTTGTACGCTTGATGGGCTATCGCTCTCCGCATTGGATCGCGCAGAAAGGTTCTGATTATGATGGTTTTGTTGCTCCGTTTTGCGTTTCTGCTGATGGCGATAGTGATAGTGGCCCTGTGGTATTAAAAGAGGCGATGGCGATGGGGTTACCTGTGATTACTAGCGATGTCATGGGATGCCGTGACATTGTGACTGAAGATACCGGGTATATCGTTGCATCGAAAGACGTACTGGCATTAAAGTTGGCGATTGAAGCGCTTATACAATGCCAAAATAACGTGCGAGACCAGATGCGGCTCCTGGCGCGTCAGCGAGTAGAGCAGTACTTTAATGCCCAAGTACAAGCCCTCCGACTATCCCGTTTGATTGAAGGAGCCACAGTTAAATGAATAGTTTAAGGGAGATGTTGATATATGGAATTGGTATTTTTGTACTAAAAGGTTTGGGCTTTATCATGATGCCCATCGTGACGCGTATGTTGACGCAAGTTGATTATGGGGAGCTTAATTTTTTAGTCAGTATAGCGTCGATGGTTAGCTTATTTCTGACTTTAGGTTTGGGTGATATTTTATTTCGCTTTGCCAGTGGCCAAGTTAAAGAAGATAACGAAGCTGTGATGCGACAATGCTTCAGGCTGTCGTTATTATGCGCGGTGACATTTTTGTGTTTGGCCTTACCATTTAGTGGGCTTATCATGAGTTGGCTACCGGTTACTTTACGCTTATTTGATCTGCAACTATTATTGATTAGTTTATCGCTATCCTCGTTACTCACCGTACCTTATTGTTATTTCAGAATGACCCACCAAGCGGTACCTTTTATGGTGTTTTCTATTGCTCAGGGGTCGCTACAAACAGCGCTTTCGATTGGCTTACTTATGGCCGGTTATGGGGTAACAGGGATGATGCTATCAAGTGCCATTAGTAGCTCTGTCATCGCAATTGCTGTGTTAGTTTATTTTCGCGCGAATTTGCAAGGACGGCGAGCCAATTTCACCTTAGATCATTACCGTTATATCGGCTTTATTGTGTGTTCGGGTTTTTTTGTATATTGCCTGAATGGCGCAGAAAATTGGTTGGTTGTGATCCATTTGGGCAAACAACAATTAGCCATATTCTTTGCTGCTGGGCAATTTGGATTAATGATATCGGTGGCCTTTGAACCGTTTCGTATGTGGTGGTATGCAAGGCGTTTTAAGATACACGACACCAATCCGGATTTGGGGGCTAAATATGCCGTACTCGGCGTGCAAATAGGTATGCTATTAGCGGGGAGTATGCTGTTCATGGCACCCATTATGATGGATATCATACTACCCGAAAGCTACCGTGAGAGTATCAGCTTGATCCCTTGGATATGCTTGATTATGGTATTACGATTCAATTCTGAATTATTAAATATTGGTTGTTTTTTGAAACAGAATGCGAGATGGGCAACTATTATTGGTGGTTGCTGCGCTTTGCATCTATTGGTTGTTGGCTACTGGGCCGTTGAGGCGTACGGGTTGATAGGTTTGTTGAATACGATGGTGTTAACGGGTTTAATTCGCTACATACTTTTCTACGTGATCAGCCAGCGTTTGGTGTATTTATCTTATCGCAAATTACACTTACTGACATCATGGGGAATTTTTATGATCTTATTGAGCGTTAATATGAGTAAGATCTCGGGTTATCGTGTCATTGAATTTATTCTGTTGGCGATAAACTGTTTGTTATTACTCTATTTTTATCGAGATTTGTGGCGAGGTTTACAATTTTCAGCATGGCGTAGATACATTTCTCACTAATGCTATATTCCTAACTAAAGTTAAAGGATGGAGATCAAACTTTATTCATTACTGCTATTACCACTGCTAACAGCTAAATGCCTGTGGATATAATGGTAATTTAAGATAGCGCCGACAGGGATTATTATATGGAATTTACTGCGTTATTAGTCGAAGACAGTGCGTCTATGGGAGCTATTTATAGTGCTTATTTACGCAATGAAGGCGCTAATGTTACTTATGTGCAATCAGGGAAAGATGCATTAGTTGAGCTTACACGTTGGCAGCCTGACTTACTTATTTTAGATATACAGTTACCTGATATGTCAGGGATGGATATTTTAATGACAGTGCAGCAACGTTATCCTGACATTAGTATTATTATGATCACCGCGCACGCTTCCATCGATCTTGCTGTTGATGCAATGCGTGCTGGAGCATTTGATTTTTTAGTCAAACCTTTCGATGCCAAACGGTTATCTATAACATTGCGTAACGCCCTTAAACAGCGCCAATTAATTAACTTAGTCGCAAATTATGAGAGTAGTTTACCAAAACCCAATTTTCATGGGTTTATTGGTGATTCGTTAGCGATGCAAGCTGTTTACAAAACCATTGGTTGCGTTGCTAGTAGTAAAGCGTCTGTTTTTATTATTGGTGAAAGTGGCACGGGTAAAGAGGTTTGTGCACAAGCTGTACATGATTGTGGTGTGCGGAAAAATAAACCGTTTGTCGCGCTTAATTGTGCTGCGATCCCGAAAGAATTAATTGAAAGTGAGATATTTGGCCATGTAAAAGGTGCATTTACAGGGGCTACTTCCAACCGTGATGGTGCTGCAACACGAGCACATGGCGGGACATTGTTTCTCGATGAAATATGTGAAATGGATTTGGATCTACAGAGTAAGTTATTACGTTTTATTCAAACAGGTGTATTTCAGCGTGTTGGCGGCTCACAAGAAGAGTGTGTCGATGTGCGTTTTATTAGTGCTACAAATCGCCATCCTTGGAATGAAGTAACTGCTGGGCGATTCCGTGAGGACCTATTCTATCGTTTGCACGTAATTCCTATTGAACTACCGCCATTGCGCATGCGTAATAACGATAGCTTTTTGATTGCGCAGCAGCTACTCATTGATTACAGCAAAGAAGAGAGGAAATCTTTTACAGGCTTTGATAATAAAACGATTGAAATAATCACCCATTACGCTTGGCCTGGGAATGTACGTATGTTGCAAAATGTGATCCGTCAAATGGTGGTGTTAAATGAGGGGGAATTGATTACGAGTCACATGTTACCGATAGAAATACAGCAAGCAAATATGGTCGTGACAAAGAAGTTAACGCCGAATTTGTTAGCCCAGGATGACGATCTTAATATGCATAACTCGAGTCCGATGCTACCGCGGTTATTTCCTGACGATATCAACACTGAAAAAGGTTTCGTCGGTTGTATTGATGATGGCATTGTTGGTGATGGCTTAGTGGGGCAAGGTATCACGAGGGAAGGCCTCATGGCTGAAGGTATTGTGCCATTGTGGAAGAGTGAAAAGCGCATTATTGAGAATGCAATCTCACATTGTAATGGCAATATACCTAAGGCCGCAGCATTACTTGATATAAGCGCATCGACTATTTACCGTAAGCGACAGGGCTGGGCGCATGCGTCATCGAGTAATGTGAATTGATTAATATGGCATATTATCTCTTTTTATATAAATTATGCTTTACATGATAGCCACCTTTAAATAATAATGAGAATCATTATTATTTAAAGGTGTGGTTATGCAAACTTGGAAAGTGTTAATGGAAGATGGTCATCGCTGTGTGAGTGAGAAATCATGGTTAGATGCAGAACTTTGTTATCATAATGCTGTGGAGCAGATAAAGCTGCAATGGGAGAATAACCCTGAAGATGAAGCGTTATTAATGGCTTGGATATCAACCCAACATCATTTAGCTACTATTTACGAAGCACAAAACCAGCACTATACCGCGCTGCGATATCTAACGATGCCCCATCAATGGATGATGTCATTACTGCGTGGTGAAGCTGTATCAGACACCTTCAAAGCCCTTGCAACTCAAGCCATTAAAGTTACGTTAATGCCATTACTCGACTTTAGCCGTCGTCATCCTATCTGTGAATCCTGTTTTGATGCATTACAAATATCGCCTGAATGGCTTAAAGATCCGCACCCAACAATACACTAATGTGATGATGCTAATTTATATTCAATGATAAAGAAGGAGATGATGATGAATTTATTATGGACGATACCAGCGGTGCTCGCGTTATGTTATATCGTTATTTGTATCCGGCGGGCAAATAAAGTGAAATCAGCACAGCAAGGTGGGGGGTTGTAGTGGTTAGATCATAATCAGGCCTGTGAATGACAGACCTGATTAACAGTCTTTTATCCGATAAAGCTGATATAGCCTTGCAGGATAATCAAGTTAACAATATCAATAAAGAATGCGCCAACAATAGGCACGACCATGAACGCCTGTGGTGACGGACCATAGCGTGATACCAGTGAGCCCATGTTCATTACTGCTGTCGGCGTTGCACCGAGACCAAAGCCACAGTGACCACCTGCAATAATAGCTGCATCGTAATTTGAACCCATTAATTTAAAAGTGACAAAGTACGAGAAAATAGCCAGTACGACAGCCTGTACAGATAAAATCACCAATAGCGGTAATGCTAAATCAAAAATATTCCATAATTTAAGATTCATTAATGCCATTGCTAAGAATAAAGATAAAGCCACGGTACCTAGGATATCAACAGCTTCAGTATTCACTTTATAGCTTTTGGTTACTTCGGTGGTATTGGTGATGATCACGCCTAAAAAGAGCGCGTAGACAAAGTCTGGAATACGTAACCACGTGATGTTAAGTAATGACACCGCCTGTTCGACATAGCCAGCACCGACCACACACGTTAACAGAATAAACAGCGTCTCGATGATACTTTTACCTGTGATACGGTCTTCTTCCAACTCATTATAAGTCACTAACTCAGGGAATTGTTCATGATGGTTAGTGCCAATGCCATACTCGGATTCTAAGTTATTTTTAGCAATAAGGCGTTGGGCGACTGGACCACCGATAATACCACCAACGACTAAGCCAAAAGTGGCTGCTGCCATTGCTAATTCAAGGGTATTTATCCCGTACATTTCATAAAATGTTTGAGACCAAGCGGCACCTGTACCGTGACCACCAGATAAGGTGATTGAACCAGCAATTAAACCATAAATAGGCTCTAGTCCAAGCATGGTGGCTAAGCTAACCCCAATACCGTTTTGAATGATAATGTAAAGTGAGGCAACCGCTAAGAAAAGGAATACTTTAGAGCCCCCTTTTAATAGTTGAGTGTAGCTGGCTGCCAAACCGACCGTGCTAAAGAACATAAGCATTAGCGTGCTTTGTAGGGGCAGAGAGAATTCTAGCGTGATATTTTTAAAGTGCAAAATGGTGATAATGACGGCGACGATTAAGCCTCCGACTATTGGTTCTGGTATGTTGAATCGTTGCAGTACGGGTATTTTCTTATTACAGATATGCCCTAGAAATAGTACTAAAAAAGCGATTAAAAAAGATTCTAGTTCACCAATTGAATAAATAGTATTCATATTACCTCTTGGTTATTAATCAGCGTGATGTGTTTTACAAATTTAAATTTAATGTGGATAAACAGATCATTAAGCTGATGTTGTGATTAAAATTGAGATTTAATACCGAGTAAATAGTGTCGTAGATGAAATCCCGACCATTGATATCCATAGCCTCATGATTGATGACCGGATTGTTTACTCTGAGCGTTAAATTACTTGTTAAATGTATATTTCCTGTAAATGTAAAATACACATAAAGTACGTTGGTGCCATACCTAGTACATAAGCAAACGTTTACCCTGTGAACGGCTTGATTTGCAGTTTAGCTATCTATTATGGATAGGTTAATTGAAAATTAATGCCCGAATATAGCATATTTTAATTTTTATTCATTATTTATAGTTAAATAACGATATTTGAACTATCAAAAGAGCTAATGAAGTCTAAAAAAAACCACACTAATCTATGGGTTAACATGATTTTATATAAAATACATTATTGATTGTCATGTTTGAGGCTATTCAGGATAAAATAAATGCGAATATTAATGAGAATGATAGTAATTCTCATTTGATCTTGTTATATTGGCGCCACTTAAACATAAATGACGCTGTAGGGAATTCTCGATGTCTTGGAATAAGAAGTATTTAACCACATCTATTTTATTAGCTTTATCAATACCAGCAATGGCTGAATCCAATAACAATATGGCTGACGCAACGACCGTGGTATCAGCTACACGATCGGAGCAGTTACTCACAGATGTCGCAGCGTCAGTAAGTGTAATTTCCGCTGATGATATTGAAGCTAATCTAGTAAAAGATGTTGGTGAATTATTTGATTATACACCGGGTGTTACAGTAGAAAGTGATCCTCGATATGGCGTTCAAAGTGTCAATATTCGAGGTATGGAAGGCAATCGCGTTAAGATTGTGGTTGATGGTGTATCGCAAGCCAATCGCTTTGATTCTGGCAAGTCTTTTATTCAATCAGGGCGATTAGATATTGACCCAGATATGATTAAATCAGTTGAAGTAGTAAAAGGTGCGGCATCGAGTTTATATGGTAGTGATGCGATTGCAGGTATTGTGGCATTTGAAACCAAAGATCCAAGTGATTTTCTTGATGCTGGCGATAATAGCGGTGGTCATGTAAAACTAGGTTATCACTCGGTTGATAGTAGTTTCTCTCAATCTGTTGCATTAGCTAATCGTACCGGTGATTTAGAGACGCTAGTGGCTTATACCCACAGAGCTGGTGAAGAAGAGCAAAACTTTGGGAAGCCAGATCCGCAAGAAACAGAAAAAAATAATGTTTTAGTAAAACTGCAATATCAAATCAATGAAAATCACCGGATTGAATTTACTGGTGAACAGGTTCTTTCTGATACAGATACAGACTTACCGTTAACTGCTGATTGGGATAAAAGTTATAGTGCTGCAGATCAGAGAGAACGCCAACGTTTAGGTGCCAAGTATATTTTTAGTGCAAATAACTCTGTATTTGATTCTATGGCATTACAGTTTGATTGGCAAAAAAGCAAACAAGTATCACAAACAAGCCGTAGTACCACGGTTACAATGACGCCAGGACCTCGTCCTCGTCCTCAGCCTGATGCTAGTCAGTTAAAAGATTACTTTTATGGCGAGGAAGGTTACGAGCTTGGAGCTCAGTTTGACAAATCCTTCGCATTGGCAGGAATGGAACATTACTTAACTTACGGTCTATCGTATGCTACTCGTGATATTGAGAATACCAATATCACGCATTCTGTAAAACACTCTACAGGTGATACTGGAACAACAGTTTATTATTACATGCCAAAAGCTGAAGAAACGAAATGGGGCGCGTTTTTACAAGATCAGATTTCGTTATTAGATAATGCATTAGTTTTAACTCCTAGTATACGTTTTGATAGTTTCAATACTAAACCGGATAACACAGACCCAACGACTAAATATCAAGATGTAAGCGGCTATGAGCCTACTGATTACAAAGAGTACTCAGACTCAGCTATGACTGCAAAATTAGGTGCTCTGTATAATTTAACCGACGATACCAAGGTTTTTGCCCAAGTAAGTCAAGGATTTAGAGCCCCAGATTTCCAAGAATTGTACTACTCATTTTCTAATAGCACGTATGGATATAAGAGTGAACCAAACCCTGACTTAAAAGCTGAAAGCAGTATCTCTTATGAAACAGGTCTGCGTGGTAACTTTGCTGCTGGTAATTATGAGTTTGCTGTGTTCTATAGTGATTACGACAATTTCATTGATAAGATTAGTTATACTGATACAAATGGTATAAGTGTAACTAGCTATGAAAACCTAGATAAAGCAACGATTAAAGGTGCTGAAATAGCAACTAACCTTTGGTTAGATAGCTTAATTGGTGCATTTGACGGTACAAGTTTACGTTTAGCTGCTGCTTATACAGAAGGTGAAGATCAAGATGGTTTAGCACTTAATAGTGTTGCACCGTGGAATATGGTTATTGGTCTTAGCTACGATAGCCCAAGCTCAAACTGGGGTACGTCACTGAAAACGGTTTATACAGCGAAGAAAGGTTCAAGTGATTTGAATTTAACTGACATAGATCCAACTAATCCGGTTCCTGGGGAGCAGATCGAAAACCCAAGTTCAACGGTTGTTGATTTAACTGCATATTACAAACCAATGGAAGACTTAACATTACGTGCTGGTGTTTATAACTTAACTAATGAACAGTATTGGTTATGGAACGATGTACGCGGCTTAACAGCACAAGATAATGATTTATCGCAAGCAGAACGTAACTATGGCGTAACGGTTAAATATGATTTTTAATTAGTCTCTAGTATGACGTTTTAACTAATTTGTGTACATGAAAATCCGCTGACCTTTACTCAGCGGATTTTTTCGTATTCCCGCTACCTTAATTCTTGCTTGACCCACTATCATAAGGTCGATATCTTATTCATATAGTTAAGTCACCACATACTCTCTATGGATCTTAGAGTTCACAATAAATGGAATTAATTTTGCAACAGTTGAATTATACAAAACTCGGTTTAGTGTCGCTATTTTTAGGCTTGAACGTTCAAGCAGCTACACAAACACAAAGTGAGTGTATTGACCAGCAAGTCGCGAATAGCGCATCAGAAGTGACGCTAGGGGAAGTAAGAGCAATATGCGCAGCACAAAAGAGCATTGAAGAAGAAGGTACCGTTATTATTCGCGGTAAAACAGTAAAGGCTGGGGTGCTAACAAGGCGCATCGTTGCAGAACGACAAAATGATTCGTCGGAGTTTACGCTAACTCCTCACAGAATGAACTATATCTTACCGGTTTACAGTACTAATCAAATTAACCCTGAAGCCTATCGTAATCTAAATGCGCTTGATGACGGCTATAAAAAAGTAGAATCGAAATTTCAGTTAAGTCTTAAACTACCATTGAGCTATAGTTCTTTATTGGTTGATGGCGACCGTATCTATGCTGGGTTTACGCTTGAAGCTTGGTGGCAAGTTTATGCCGATGAAATTTCGAGTCCGTTTAGAGAAACTAATTACCGACCTGAAATCTTCTATGTCGCACCACTAGACTGGCATCCTAATGATGCAAATACCGGTGTAATGGTTGGAATTGAACATCAATCGAACGGCCGTGCTGGTACATCATCTCGCTCATGGAATAGGGTCTACGCTGAGTTCATCTATGAACAAGGTAATTTAGTCTGGAGCGTGAGGCCTTGGTACCGCCTAGCTGAAGATGAGAAAACGGAGCCTACAAGTCCTAAAGGAGACGATAATCCGGACATCGCCGATTATATGGGCAATGTCGAATATGGTATTGGCTATGCTTTCGGTAAATATGAATTAAGCGCAGAAATGCGACAGAATTTTTCTACACATAATGGTTCAATACAAGTAAACCTAACAACACCTTTATATGGCAAATTGAAAGGTTATATCACTGTGTTTAATGGCTATGGCGAAAGCCTCATTGATTACAATCATAGTCAGACGCGCTTTGGTATCGGTATCGCGCTTAATAATATGTTTTAAGGGTACTAACCAAACTTCTTCTCATGTGCTTGCAATGTTCTTTCTACTTTTTTTAATGCAAATGCAATTTTAACCGCGACACTCGGTGATGTATGTTTATCACCTAGAAAAGTAGCCGAGTGCGCAGCGCATAGATTTTCAGCATTTTCCCATTTTTTCATTAATTGCGTTACCCAATCCCTGAACTCTGCTGCAGCACCAGGTCTTTTTTCTAGTGTTTGAGCTAGTGTCATATGAAATGTGACTTCTGGTTTTTTGAGTACGCCAATGATACTCGGAAACTTCAAGTACATTAGCGTATCATCGACGTGAAGCGTTTTAGATGCGTTGTGATAAGCAAGTACGGATGAAAAATGTAAGTTTTCGTTACTTGAGATGAAATCAACACCAGCGGGTACAGAAAACTCAAAATCGTCAGAAAATAACGCTGCAAACTCACTTGATTCAGTGCATTGTGATTGCCATGGTAGATTCGGAAATTTATCGAGGTGACGCTGAGTGCCATAAAGTTTTGCGTGTGGATAGAGTTCATGTACCTTTTTGACATGTATGGTATGGAAAGGGTGCAAGTTAATGATGGCCTGAAGCTCTGCGCCATTGTTGGTTAACGCATCGACTTGGTTTTTCAGTTTTCCTGTTAATGTGTAGGCATCAAGCAGTACAAATTTACCATTTTCACAGCGCACGATTGATGCATGAGTGCCTATATTTAAGATGCCGCCGATCTTAAAGTCGCCGCGTATGTTCCAAAAGTTATCCGCAATATTTAGTATCTGTTCACTCATGATATTTATTACCTCAATACTTGCTGCTGTTTACGATAAGGTCGCTATTTATGATGACCGTTGTGATAGTAGCAATAACATAAGAAATTAGGCGTATATAGCTAATCCTTTAGGTTTATTTATTTATACAGGCATTACAATCATCGCAAGGTAAATTTTACCGGCCTTAATACTCGGTATTATCTTGTTAATTTAACTATTTTGTTTAATTTTAAAACGAAGGGTGTGTAAAGTGTTCACGTGGTATAAGTGGACTTGCATGTGCTCACTAACTGCTGCATAATCACCTCATCGAAACAACAGACGGTCTGGCTAACAATGTTTAGCGGGATGAGTCGATAGTTAATGGCGGTTGTAGCTCAGTTGGTAGAGCCCCGGATTGTGATTCCGGTTGTCGAGGGTTCAAATCCCTTCAGTCGCCCCATATTAAGAAGCACTGAACATATAAATGTTCGGTGCTTTTTTTTGCCTAAAATATAGGGCTTGATTCGTTTTATTAATCTCTGAAAATTGTAGTTACTTTACCTTTCTCTGCATCATAATTAATGACCATAGCAGCTAACTTATAAGATTCTGTATCGCCTAAACTGCGTAGGACATAACTGCACTGGCTATTATAACCTTCTTCTCCCTTATGCCTATATGATTGAAAGTCACTGTTGCCGTCTTCAAATGAAACGGACGGTGGGTTTATTAATAATACTTCCCATAATGATTGACAGCCTTTTTGACCTTTACCTATGTTGTGTGGTTGTGACATGGCTACATTCTTATCTATACCAAGAGGAAACCCACTAGGATTTACATCAACATTATCATCTGCGAATCCCTCTATATTGGCCATGTTTTGGCTTAAGCCTAATATTTGATAACGTATCTGCACAAAACTGACCGCTTCTTGATAAGCGGCCGCAATTGCTTTAACACGACTAATCTCAGCATCTTCACGGAAATTGACAAATTTAGGGATCGCGACAGCCGCTAGTACCGCCAGAATGATGATGGTGATAGCTAATTCAATAAGGGTGAACCCTTGTGCTCTTACTGCTTTAGATGTCATATAGCGCCTGTTTTATGCTTGTCTTGCTTAAGTGTAACTCATTATTAAGTAAGTGGTAAATGATTGGTGTATTCATTCTTATCGATATGAGTCGGTTACGTATTTTGACGTCTTGATTTGAATTATAATGCCGCAAAGAATCTATCTTAAAGTTCAATAAACTGCAGTTTTTCATTTTAACCAGTCTTTTATTTCGCGTTAATGGTGTTTAGATAGTTGTATGTGCCAAATTTGTTTTGATTATGCGATCTCCACCTCTTATTGGCTACTTCTTAAGTGTTAACATCTCGTCGAATTTACCTTTCTTTACTTATCCATAATAAAAGAGATTAATTATGTGGAATCGACTGAATAAATCTATGATGTGTTGCCAAATGCTGTTTGGCTTATCTTTCTACGGTGTAATGATTATTTTAACCCGCTTCTTTTTAGAAGATTTGGGGTATAGCGAAGCCGACACCATGATGGTTGTTGGTGCATTTTCTGCTATTGGTCCGTTGTTTGCTATTGCTGGTGGTTTCATTGCAGATAAGTTCTTAGGCGCTTATCGCTCGTTAACGATTGCTTATCTTGCCTTTGCCATAGGTTATGGCTTACTTGTTTTCGGTGCATCGGCAAGTAATGTACAATTATGTCTGGTTGGTATTGCGCTAGCCAGTTACGGCCGTGGTCTAATGTCGCCTTCATACCCAAGTCTGTACAAACGTACATTCGCAAGCCAAGAAGATTTTGAAAACGGTTACCCAGTTAACTATTCAGTAAACAATATAGGTGCCTTTTTAGGTCAATATTTATTCCCAATGTTCGTACTTGCAATTGGTTTTAATGGCAGTTTCATGTTATCTGCTGTGATGGCTTTCATTGCTTTCGCTATTCTAGTCGTTTCACGTAAACCATTATCAACAGTAGGTGCAGATATTGATCAAGCACCTGTAAGCACCAAAAACTGGATTGCATTCACTACGTTATCTGTTGCAATGATTGGTTTAGTATTCTTCATGTTTTCAAATATGGATATTGGCCAAAATATCATCTACGCAATTGGTGCATCAGCGATCCTTTACTTCATCTCATTAATGCTTAAATCGGAACGTGCTGATGCATTAAAGATGGGGACTATCCTTATCATGACTGTATTAACAACAGCTTTCTTTGTTTATTACGGCCAAATGATGACTTCAATGACGATGGTAACAATCAATACTATGCGTGGTGACTTGTTCGGGTTTATCCCAATTGCACCAGAAGCGGCAATGGCAATGAATTCACTTTGGTGTATCGTTGGTGGCCCTGTGATCGTGTATGTGTTTGTATCGCTTGAAAAACGTAATATTAACTTTACGACAGCAACGAAAATCGGCTTTGCATTTATTTTAACGGCAATCGCGTTTGGTATCCTGACGATGGCCGTACTCAATGTTGGTGAAGATGCTGTTATTCGCCCTGAAATATTTATGGCTATTCATTTCTTCCAAGCATTTGCTGAAGTGATTGTGGGCAGTATGGTTGTGGCATTCATCTTGTCTGTGGCACCGAAACATATTGAAAATTTCTCGGTAAGTTTATATTCAGTCGCAATGGCAATGAGTGGTATCGTTGGTGCAGTATTCTCTACTTCAATTGCGATGGAGAAGGGACAAGAGATCACGCAAGAAGTCGTACAAACAGTTTACGGTGACTACTTTAGCCTATTAACTGGTTTAGCTGTAGTGATGGTATTTGTCGCATTCTTAGCATCATTTGTTATTCGTAAGATGCTTGAGAAGAGTAAAGAAGCAGAAGACATGATTATATCACAAGCATAATAACGGATCGTGTAATGACTAAGGTTAGCTGTGATTAAGGGCTGTAATTAAGGCCTGTAATTAAGAGTGCAGCCTTGATAAATCATAAAAATGCCGCTCCCATATTATCTACGGGAGCGGCATTTTTGTTTGTGTCGTATTTAATTACCTAGATGATAATCATATGACATTTAACCTTTATAGATCTTCGGGTTAAACGCATCACGTAACCAGTCACCTAGTAAGTTGATTACTAGAACCAGTGTCACCAGTAATACACCTGGGAAGGCTGTGATCCACCAAGCACCGGAGAAGATGTATTTAAAGCCAGTACTGATTAACGCACCTAAAGAAGGTTGGTCAATCGGTAAACCTAAGCCTAAGAATGACAGTGCAGCTTCAGACATGATCGCATTCGCAATCTGTACTGTTGAAATCACTAGGATAGGGGACAGACAGTTTGGCAGTATGTGTCTAAACATAATACGCATTGACTTTAAGCCCATGACTTGTGCTGCTTCAACGTATTCTTTTTGTTTCTCGGCTAATACAGACGCACGAATAGTACGTGCATACTGTGGCCATTCAGCCACACCGATGATCACGACGAGCATGACGACGGCATACTGACTAAAGAACTCAGCACCAAAGCTGGCTTTGAAGATAGCCGAGACAATGATCGCTACCATCATGGTCGAGAACGATAGCTGTACGTCAGCAAATCGCATCAAGAAACTATCAATACGGCCACCGAAGTAACCTGCAGACAGACCAATTACAATGCCTAGTACTAACTGTACCGCAACGGCTAAGAAACCAATCGTCAGTGATAAACGTGAACCATAAAGCATGGTTGATAGAATATCACGACCTTGATCATCAGTACCTAACATGAAGCGTTCGTCGCCGTCTTCTAACCAAGAAGGCGGTAACTCAGAGTCCATGATATCAATACTGGTAATATCATACGGGTCTGTTGGTGCTATTAATGGCGCTGCTAGTGCTGCGATCAAGAAAGTTAAGAAGATCGCAAAGCTGAACATTGCTACCTTATCTCTTAAAAAATAATAGATAAGGTCTGAATTTTTAAAGCGTTCCCAGCGAGTAGGAACATGAGAAGAAGTCACTGTGTTCATACTAATTATCCTTTACCTGTAATGTTTACTGTTGGGTTAACTAACCCGTATAACAGGTCAACAAGGGTATTTGTTACCACAAAGATTAAACCTACAAAAATAACATAAGCGGTAATTAATGGTGTATCAACACGGTTAATCGCTTCTAAGAATAGGAAACCTGTTCCTGGCCACTGGAATACCGTTTCGGTCAAGATTGTGTAAGCAATCATAGTACCGATCTGTACACCACCAACGGTGATCACAGGTAGCATGGTATTTTTAAGGGCATGTACATAGTAAATTTTGTTTAATGCTAAGCCTTTCGCTTTAGCAAATTTAACGTATTCAGAACTTAACGCTTCAAGCATTTCAGAACGAACCAAGCGGATGAAAAGCGGCAACATGATAGAAGCCAATGAGATGCTTGGTAAAATTAAGTGTAAGAAACCATCCATAGTAAGGAAACCAGTTTCCCAACCCATGACATTAACAGTTTCACCACGTCCATAAGACGGTAGCCAACCTAGTTCGATAGAGAAGACGTACATCAACATGATTGCAGTTAAGAATACCGGTACAGAAATACCAATACTACTTACTGCCATGATAATTTTTGTTAGCGCACTTTTGGGATGAATCGCCGAGTAGACACCTAATGGGATCGACACGAATACAATAATGACGGCTGCACCAAACACAAGCTCTAGTGTTGCTTGAAGTTTATCGAAAATAACTTCTGCTGCAGGTCGTTTAAAGAAATACGAGGTGCCTAAGTCACCTTGTAGTGCATTAACAAGAAAACGGCTGTATTTAGTCATGTACGGATCATTTAGACCTAGATCATCACGCAGTGCTTGTCGTTCGTCTTCTGATACAGATTGACCAACTAATTCGCGTAACGGATCGCCTAGATTATCCTGAATGGAAAATGCTACCAAACTGATCACGAACATTACTACCAAGGCCTGAAATAGGCGTTTGATCAGAAATGTGAACATTCCTTGTCTCCCAAAGTAAAATTAACTTTTATCATTATATTTATTTAAAATAATCGGTGTTTTTATCGAGTTATCTTGATAAAAACACCGCATAGTAACGGCATTAAATACCGTTAAGGTTTAGTCGTTATTTAACGTTTAGGTTATTTAACTACTAGGTCACCGAAGTACGGGAAGTTTAGTGCGTTTACAATCGGCTCAATTTGTAGTGTCGATTTTGCGCCCCAAGCTAGATCTTGCCAATGTAGTGGCACGAAAGCAGCTTCGTCATACAAGATTTTTTCAACACGTTGCAACATCACACCACGTTTTGCAGTGTCTGTTTCAGCATTTGCGCTGTTTACTAGCTTATCAACTTCAGCATTTGAATATTGACCACAGTTATAAGCACCACGACCTGTTTCAGCATCTTTAGTCATTGTTAAGAATTCAGAGAAGTTAGCTGAATCTTCAGTATCTGAATGCCAACCAATCATCATCATGTCTGCTGAACAAAGATCAAACTCAGGCCAGTACTGTGCTTTCGGCATTGTTTTTAGGTCAACTTTAATGCCAATTTTAGAAAGCATTGAAGCCGTCGCTTGGGCGATTTTTGCATCGTTAACATAACGGTTGTTTGGTGCCATCATTGAAAGTTTAAAGCCATTTTCATAACCCGCATCTTTCATTAACTGTTTTGCTTTTTTCAAGTCATAACGTGGCACTAGGTCAGCGTCATAGCCAGAGTAACCAGCAGGACCTTGTTGGCCAGCTGTTGTACCGAAGCCTTTCATGATCTTCTTAACAATCGCTTCATTATTAATGGCGTGTACGATAGCTTGACGTACGCGCACATCTTTAAGTGCAGGGTTACTGCCTTGGTTCATTTGGAATGAGATGATACGAGTACCAGATACTGTTACTAGATCAACATTCTTCGCGCTTTTAACACGTTTTTGATCGTTTGGTGCAACAGGGTGGATCATATCCACGTCACCAGAAAGTAGTGCTGCAACACGTGTCGCATCTTCTTTAATTGGCACAAGTGTTAGCTTGTCAACGTTACCTGGAGATGTCTTATCCCAGTAACCGTCGAAACGTTCGAATACAACTTTTACGCCTTGTTCACGTGACGTAACAGTGAATGGGCCTGTTCCTGATACGTTTGTTGATGCATATGAACTACCGTGTTTAACGATTTCAGATTTATCTTTACCGTCCATTTTACCCGTGTAGAACTTCTTATCCATTGGGAAGATATAAGTTGCTGTTTGTAGCACGAGTGGGTACGGTTCTGAAGATACGATCTCTACTGTGTAGTCATCAATCTTGGTCATTTTTTCGTATGGAGAAAAAACGTTTTTGAAATCAACTGATGATTGTAGACGGTCGAATGTCCAAACAACATCATCAGCAGTAAGTTGGTTACCAGAGTGGAATTTTACGCCTTTACGTAGGTGAAAACGGAAAGTTGTGTCATTTACACGTTCCCACTTCTCAGCGATACGGCCTTCAAAATCGAAATCTTTGGTAAAACGAACCAGCGGATCAAACAGCATGTGCGACATCTGTAGTGTACCACCAGATAGTTGCTCATGTGGGTCAAGCGATACTGGATCTGCATCGTAAGCAACAGTAATGTCTGCTGCAGCAGCGCTAAAGCTTAGGCCTGCGGCCATTAGGGCAATGGCTAGTTTGGTCTTTAAGGTTTTCATTTGCATAACTCCTTCATGCTGGGACGTGACGCCCGTATATGTTGTGTTTTTTTGTTATTATTTAGCTGTTGCTTTTTCGTATTCTTACTATCATTAACAATAAGTACTAGCTTGCTAATTTATCTCTTAAACCTTTAAATTCAGGCATTAAAGAAACAAGGTGCTTACTGTAGTCATGTTGTGGATTAGTAAATAATTCTTCTGTCGGTGCGACTTCAAGCAGTTTACCTTTTTGCATTACACCAACGCGGTCACTGATTTGACGAATAACCGGTAAATCATGACTGATGAACAACATCGTTAGATTGAGTTCATCTTGTAAATCTTTTAGCAGATTAAGAATTTGCGCTTGTACCGATACATCAAGTGCTGATGTTGGTTCATCACAAATTAATAAACGCGGACGTGTTGCTAGTGCGCGAGCAATTGAAATACGTTGACGTTGACCACCAGAGAATTCATGTGGGTATTTAACCCCTGCCATTCTACCTAGGCCTACGTGATCCAGTAGATCATGTACGATTTGACGAATTTCAGCTTCAGAGGATGCCAGTTTATGGAAACGAATTGGTTCTGAAATGATGTCAAAAATTTTCATTCTTGGATTCATCGACGTGTATGGATTTTGGAATACCATTTGCATTTGACGACGAATAGGGCGACGTTCTTTTTCAGATTTAATAGCGGTTAAATCGATACCTTCAAACGTAATTTTACCTTCGTTTGGCGCATACAGCCCTGCGATAATACGGGCGATGGTCGATTTACCTGAACCTGATTCACCTACGAGACCAAAAGTTTCACCTTCTTTAATATCGAAGCTTACTTTGTTTGATGCTTGTACGTATTCACGTTTGCTTTCAAAGAATGAATCTTTAGTCACAAAGCGCAGGCTTACATCGTCAACAGTCAACAGTGGACCCGTGTATTCACGTTGGTCTTCACTTTGGCCTAACCAATGGTTCTTAATATCAATTTGCTTCATCTCGACAGCTTCTTCGATATAGCTTACCAATGGGAAACGATCTAGTTTGATATCTGAACGTGGTACGGCAGAAATAAGGCTGCGCGTATAGTCATGGTCTGGATCACTAAGCACTTGCTTCGTAGGGCCAAATTCAACCAGATCACCGCGATACATTACGGCGATTTTATCAGTCACGTTTGATACTACTCCCATATCATGGGTAACCAGCATACAACCGACGTTTTTCTTGATACAAAGCTCACGGATCAGCGTTAGAATTTGATCTTGGATTGATACATCAAGTGCCGTCGTTGGTTCATCGGCAATGATTAAATCAGGTTCGCAAGACAGGGCAATCGCGATAACCACACGCTGTCTCATACCGCCAGAAAACTGGTGAGGATATTGTTTAATACGTAGTTCAGGTTCTGGAATTCCCACTTGTTCCATCAAGCTAAGTGAACGGCTAACCGCTTCTTCTTTACTTACATCTAAATTCGCAAGGATGGTTTCTACCATTTGCTGTTCGATGGTGAATAGTGGATTAAGCGATGTCATTGGATCTTGGAAGATAAAACCGATTTTAGAGCCACGCACTGAGCGCATTTCTTGCGGTGTTAAACCTGATATTTTTTCACCTTCGAGGAATACTTCGCCGCTCGCGATCACACCCGGTGGGCTTAATAGGTCAATAATGGCATTACCCACAGTTGATTTACCTGCACCAGATTCGCCAACTACACCAACAATTTCACCGCGCTCGATAGAAAACGACAATGATTTCACTGCTGCGTGAACACCATGTCGAGACGGATATTCGATGCGAAGATTTTTTACTTCTAATAAAGACATTACCAGACCCTTATAACTCGATGATTCTACATCCAGTCTGAAAAATTGATTCCATTCATTATCAGCAGTACATGTCACTGATATGTTACGTGAGTATTAATCTGACAAATAAACTGCAATAAAGCAACATAAAAGGTATAAAAATCTAGATTCCGCAAGTTTATTGCACTAAAACGCAGGTTATCTACAGTTTATTTAGATTTATCAAAAATATTTAAGTGACAAAATATAGATTATTTACGTAAAATTAACCAGAAAGTAATATATTAACTATTTGGTAACACCCTTGCTTAACGCGCTATAAATCCAGTTTATGACTGGCCCTGTGGCTTGATCTCGGCGTTTAACAATACCCATCTCAATCAATAATGGGTCAGTGATGTTTGCAGTCGATAATTCTGATATAGCACCTTTATACCAATGTATGTTGGCTACATGTTCTGGTACCAGCGCCCAGCCGATTCCTCTGATGACTAATTCAGTAATGTAATAATAGCTGTCGATATGCCAATGATTTGGTGAAATCGCCTTCGCTTGTGTTTTGCCCATGCGATCGCGAATGACGAGCTGTCTATATTGACTTAACTGTTCTATTTTAGGCTCACAGATCTTAGCCAGTGGGTGCTCTGGTGCAACGATCAAGGTTTGACTAAACTTGCCAATGGACATGAATTCGAGCGAGTCTAATTGCGTCTGTAAATGAAACAGGATCCCCAGATCGGCTTTTTTTTCATCGACCCATTTGGCGATATCGGCTTGTGAACCACTAATTATATTGATTTTTAGTAACGGAAATTGCTTGGCTATATCAGTAAATAAATGTTGAAATGCCGTGATAGGGGATGCTTCATCCATGGCAATCGTTAGTGATATTTCTTCTCCACCTGACACTGTTAACGCACGAGAGTGTAGACGTTGGCATTGTTGTAGTACCGCTTCAGCTTCGGCATACATATCTTCACCAGCGAGGGTCAGTACGGGTAGCCGTGCACTGCGGTCAAACAAAATGATATCAAGATCGGTTTCTAAGTTAGCGATAGCTGTACTAACACGTGATTGTGCTTTACCTAAATGGCGCGCTGCTGCCGAGAAGGAACCGAGTTTTACTGCGGTGACAAATGCTTCTAATTGATCGACTGTCCAGTTCATCTTATTCTTCTTAATTGTCTGTAAGTTGTCTGTAGTGCTGTTAGATAGGGAGTTACCCCGAGCTAACTATCCGAAAATCGGATGGATGCTAACTTTCATCAATATTAAAAACAAGCATAATCCCTTAAATAAATAACTATTCAATATTAACTAGAGGTTTTTGTGAGTTCATCACAGTTACAAGCTGAAGCATTAATTAAAAACATGCGTGACGTAGCATCTGACGCGCAGATTAAACGTTCTTTTTGGCGTTATGCTATCCCATCCATTACCGCGATGTTAGTGAGTGGTCTTTATCAAATTATCGATGGTATTTTCGTCGGCCATTATGTCGGTGTCCAAGGACTTGCTGCGATTAATATGGCTTGGCCGATCACCTTTGTGGTATCTGGACTGGGCATCATGATTGGTATGGGTGGTGGCACCTTAATTTCGATGAAGCGTGGTGAGCAAGATCAAACATCTGCTCAGCAAGCGCTTAATGCCAGCTTTTTCTTGATGGTTGTATTAGCAATACTTTCCGCGACGGGTTTGTTGTTGTGGGGAGCGGAACTACTGCGTGTGCAAGGTGGTGAGGGCGTTATTTTCAACCTCGGCTTTGATTACGTAAATATTTTTGCCTATGGGACTGTTGCGACTATCATGGCAGCGGCTATCCCCATGTTAGTGCGTAATGATGAGAGCCCAAATGTGGCAACGGCATTGATGATCTTCGGTGCGCTGTTGAACATAGTGCTCGATTATGTGTTTATTGGTTTATGGCAATGGAAACTTGAAGGGGCTGCACTGGCGACTATTATTGCGCAGTTGCTGGTTTCTATTATTGGTATTATTTACTTTCTATCTAAGCACTCAAGCTTAAAGATCAACGAGAGCTTGATTAAAGTTAATCCACTAATGATGAGTACGATCATTAGCTTAGGCATTTCATCATTAGTGATGTACTTATATACCAGTTTTGTATTTGCATTGCATAACCGTTTATTTATGCAATATGGTACATCAACGACAGTCGGCGCGTTTGCCATTGTTGGTTATATTATGACGTTGTATTACTTGGTTGCAGAAGGTATTGCTGAAGGTATGCAGCCACCAGTGAGTTATTACTTTGGTGCCCAGCAGTTTGAAAATATCAAAAAAATGCTGCTATTGTCGATAAAGGTAACGGTTATTGCTGGAGTTGGCTTTATCGTGATTTTAAATGTCATGCCGAATTTGATGATCAGTTTATTCACTAGTGATAACGCTGAACTGATTACAGAGGCTAAAAATGGTATTCACTTACATTTATTCGCGATGTTTTTAGATGGCATAATAGTATTAGCGTCGGTGTATTTTATGGCGATAGGTAAAGGGGGGAAAGCCTTGGCTATTTCTGTGGGGAATATGTTTATTCAATTACCATTTTTATACTTTTTACCCCAGTGGTTAGGTGTTGATGGGATCTGGTTGGCATTACCTTTATCTAATATTGCACTGTTTGTTATTGTCGCCCCTTTGGTATGGCATGACATAAAACAGCGCGAGCAGGAATCACTAGTTATGCCATGTCAGCAGCCTAGTTAATCGTTTTAGCCAGCTTACCTTGTTTGTTTAAGGTATAGCAGTCAAGGTCTTTGGCTAAAAATAGATTCTGATGATAAACAGTACGCGCTTCTTTTTCGATATCGATAATAGAAGGGCTGCTGTTTATTGCGCTTTGATAACGGGGACTAAAGTGGGTTAACACTAGGTTTTCAAAACCAATATCTTGGGCAAACTGTGCCACGAGTTTGGCATAACTGTGCTGAGGTCCGGCGCCTACTTTGATGGCTATATCTTCAGTATAAGTGGCTTCATGCACTAATACGTTGGCGGTTTTCGCCATTTGGCTTAATAGAGACGGAGTATCGTTATCACCAGCGATGAATATTTGTCGTGGGCGCTGTAGCGGTAATAAATAATCTTGAGCACGTATATAACGGCCATCTTCAAGTTGAATATCTAAGCCCTGCTGTAAATCTCCCCAGCGTTTATCTCGGGGGATCTTGTCTTGTTCTAGTTTCTTCACATCGAGTTTATTACTCAATCTATTTTCACTGAAACGATAAGCAAAGCAAGGTACGCGATGAGAGAGTGCCACAGCGTCTACATCGAACTCAATGGCTAAATCATCGAGCGAATCATTATCATCAATATACTTATATTTTAGTTCATAGTTTAAATGTAGGTCTGTCGCCGTTTGCATGACGTCGATGACGGTTTTAATCGCGCGGGGCCCAACAATCCACAATGGATCGGTTCTGCCTGACATCGAGGCACTGGCAAGTAATCCAGGTAAGCCATAACAATGATCGCCATGTACATGGGTAATAAAGATGGCTTGCAGATGTGCTAAAGACAACTTGGTATGCAGTAACTGATGTTGCGAGCCTTCACCACAATCAACGAGGCACCAGCGTTTTGAGTTTGCACGACGTATAGCTAAGCCAGAGACATTACGACTTTTGGTTGGCATACCTGCTGAGGTGCCTAAAAATACTATTTCCATGATGCCTGCTCTTTTGTATTATCCAGGTTGTTATCGGTGAGTATTCTGTTTTATGCTAATCGTGTTTTAACATAGCGACTTTTAGATAGGTTGTAAATAAGGGAAGTATAGTGAAAATTACCACAGTGCAAATGAATGTGAGCTATAAGAATAAAACGGAAAATATAGCGGCAGTGAGCACGCTACTTAATGATGCAGATTCCTTAGGAGAGGTCGTGTTATTACCTGAGCTCTTTAGTACCGGATATTTGTTTAATGACCCAAGTGAAATCCACACACTCTCTGAATCTTTAGATGATAGTCAGACCTTACTAGCACTACAGGGCTTAGCGACGCTGCATAATGTTTTAATCGTTGCTGGTATTGCGGAGAAAACGGAAGATGGTTTTTATAATACGACTGTGGTGGTGAATAAAAGCGGCTTGCAAGATAAATATCGAAAAATGGCACTGACAAATGTCGATAAACAGTATTTTTCACGTGGCCGTGACATCGTTACGTTTGAGTATTTAGGTGTCAAATTCGGTTTAGCTATTTGTTTTGATTTATGGTTTCCGGAGATCATAAGGCAGTATGCTGAAAAAGGTGTCGATGTGTTATTACACCCGGCTAATTTTGGTGGCGAACAAAGTTTGCATATCGCGCGTGCTCGTGCAATCGAAAATAGTATGTTTGTATTTACTTGTAATCGTATTGGTAGTGAAGAAACGAGTGCAATAAGCGGAAGTTATTGTGGTAAAAGCCAAGCTATTTCACCTACAGGTGTGCCGTTAATGCTATGTGGTTCTGATACCGAAGTGCAAACGATAACTATCGACGTTGGCGCAGGCAAAGACAAAAAAGTAATTGGTGTTAATCTGCTTGAGGAAATAGCCGGGATTACGAATGAGATAATCGGCTAGAGCATGAATAAGATTTAGATTTAGATTGAGGCCGAGATTAAAATGGAAATCTGAAATCAAAAGACGAGTGTGAAATGGATTCATCATGAATATTTCAACCCCGCCTTTTATTACAGGTTACTATTATTCAGCAAATGTCGATAAATGCTGTTTTACTTCATCAGATGCGAATGCATGTTCAATGCTGATCTTGTAAATGTTGAAGTAGTCTTCACGGCTTAGATTAAACTCTTCCATCACTTTACGTACTTCATCTGTCATTGTGGTATTTGACACAGTACGGTTATCGGTATTTATGGTGATTTGAATTCCGTCTTGATAGAAAGCTTTAACAGGGTGACTTGCTAAATCTTCAACTGCTTTTGTTTGCACATTACTACTCGGGCAAGTTTCTAGTGCCACATTTTTTGTTTTAACCAGATTGTATGCATCTTCATGACCAGTAATATGAATACCGTGGCCAACACGTTCTGCACCTAATAATGAGACTGCATCAAATACGTTCTGACCCACACCTTGCTCACCAGCATGAATGGTTACACGGTAACCTTTTTCAATGGCATATTCTGCATAAGGCACAAACTCAGCGCAGAATCCCGGTGCTTCACCACCGGCTAAATCGAATGCAACAATGCCGTCGTTTAAGTATTTAGCTGCCGTATCCAGTACTTCTTTAATTCTATCTTTTGGCATGTGACGTAAGATAGATAAAATGTAGTTACCTTTGATGTCATACATTGCTTCGGCACGTTTCATACCAGCAACAACACTATCAAATACTTGCTCAAGAGTTAGACCTTGCTCAAGGTGTAGCATAGGCCCAAAACGTACTTCTAGGTATTTTACGTTTTCTTTTGCAGCATCTTCAAATAATTCAAAAGAAATACGCTCGATACCTGCTGCTGTTTGCATTACTGATAATGGCAAGTCAAAACGCTGTAGGTATTCCCCAAGATCTGTACATGTCTCAGGTGCGATCATTAAGGTTCTGATTTCTTCAATGTCATTACTTGGTAGGGTAATGTTTTGTTCTGCTGCAAGCGCAATGATTGTTTCTGGGCGAACACTACCGTCTAGGTGGCAATGTAGATCAATCTTTGGTAAGTCAAAGTAATTCATGAGTCTCTACCTTTATTTGTTTTTTTAGGTTTTAAAGTTACAGACTTCATAATCAAGAGTTTAAGGATCTTGGTAGAAACTCCCAAACCATATTATTGGGATTATACGAAGTGATTTAACCGCGTAGTTTAGCAGTCTGAAAACGACTCTGCAATTCGCTTGGGTTAGTGCGTTAATCAATTTTGCTTATTAGCGACGCGTATAGTTAATAATGGCCATGAAGAAACAATTGGACGGGCCTTGATAACAGGTGGAAATTTGAGTGAGAGAAATAACATAAAAATTGTGTCATCGCATCTCGTTTTGGTTTACTTGTTATGAATGATGCCGATGATAACTTTTAAGTGATTGTTTTTGAGTTGGAATGTTGTGTTTTTGTAGGGGCGGGTATTAGGGGTTCACATAACCTATTACCTCACTGTTTCAATAATTTAAAATGTACTGGTCTGACCGCATTGTTTGATAGAACTCTAACTTTGTTGTTTTTATGTTCTTTATTTGTTGCGCAAATTAACGGTTGGGCGTAGGTTTTATATAAGCCTCTGGAGGGGGTTGATCTTGACTGGCATGGTTACTGTTTGAATATCCGCCAATACATGTTGTATGTAATTACGCCTATTTTCGATTTTCTAATTTATTACATGGAGTTCTTGTGAAATCAATATTTTTAAAAAGTACCCTTAAGTTAGCGATAGTAGCGGCAATTAGTGCACCTGTACTTGCGGCAGCACCTCAGGCACCGTCAATCGCGTGGGCCGATTATTCAAAACTAGGTTTTGTAACAATTAATACTGATGCAGTTGTTAGCTATAAAGACATGTATACACGTGTTGATGTTGTTGAAGTGCCTGTTTCCTGGAATGTTTGGTCTGGTGATAAAGCGACAACGTGGGAAGTTGAAGTTAACGGTAATGTCATGATGTCTGGTTCAGGCACAGGGAAAAGTACTGTTTTATCTTTTACTGAAGGTGGTTTAAAAAACATGGTTGTGCGTTTATGTAACGCTGATGGTTGCAGTGAAAGCGCAACGACTGAACTCTTGATTTCGGATACTGATGGTTCGCATTTAAAAGCTGACCTGCCAATGACGACAGATCCGGCTAACACGCCTTACGCACAACAAAAAGATAATATTGTCGGTACTTACTTCGTTGAATGGGGGGTGTACGGACGTAAATACAACGTTAATGATATTCCAGCTAATAACCTAACGCACATCATCTACGGCTTCATTCCAATTTGTGGTGGTACAGGTGACAACAAATCTTTATTAGATCCAAATCCTTCAGGCCATGAGTTATTAAAAAAGATGTGCGCAGGCCTGCCTGATTACTCGGTTGTTGTTCATGATACATGGGCGGCATTGAACTCTACTTACGGTGAACCTGCAACACGTTTAGACGGTAAGAAAGTGGGTTCATTAGAAATCGGTAAAGGTACTTACGGTGGTCTAATGGCGCTTAAAAAAGCGAATCCACACATTAAAATTCTGCCATCTATCGGTGGTTGGACATTATCTGACCCATTTTTTGGCTTCACTGAAAAAGCTAATCGAGATGTATTTGTTGCTTCAACAAAAGAATTTTTAAAAACGTGGAAATTCTACGATGGCATTGATATTGACTGGGAATTCCCTGGTGGTGATGGTGCCAATACCAGCTTAGGGGATCCAGAAAAAGACGGCCCAGCTTACATCGCATTAATGCAAGAATTACGTGCAATGTTGGATGGACTTGAAGCTGAATATGGTCGTAAATATGAGCTTACATCTGCAATTGGTGTTGGTTACGACAAGATCGAAGATGTTGATTATGGTGCTGCTGCTCAGTACATGGATAATATCTTCATGATGTCTTACGACTTCTATGGTGCATGGGGTCCAAATACGGGTCACCAAACAGGTATTTATTGTGGTGCTCACATTTCAGCTGACAAATGTAACGGTGCTGGCGAGTTTGCTGGGAAACCTGAATACACATTAGATAACGCAACTAAACTTTTACTCGCGCAAGGTGTGCCAGCTAAGAAATTAGTTGTTGGTGCAGCAATGTATGCGCGTGGGTGGCAAGATGTTGTCGCTGAAAATGGTAACCCAATCGGATCTATCGGTTCACACATTGATTCTTCTGAAGGTAGTCCATTTAATGGGAGTCTTGGTGGCGATGGTACAGACGTAAACGAAGCTGCTTGGGCTTGGGAAGCTGGCATCATGGATTATCGTGGTGTGCTTAAGTTCCTAGAGTCAAACCCAAATGCAATCATAGGTTGGGATGAAATAGCTAAAGCATCATTTGTTTGGGATGAAGTGAGTGGCACATTGTTAACATATGATACGCCACGTTCTGTACTTGCTAAAGGTGAATACCTTAAGAGTCTCGGTCTTGGTGGTATCTTCTCATGGGAAATTGATGGTGATGGTAATGGCGATATCTTAAACGCGATGAATCAAGCTGTAAATAATCCGCAGGGTCAAACGAATTGGTCTGGTAACGTCATCACGAATGAAGCGCCGCGCATTAGTATTACGTTTCCATCGGGTTCAGTGGCACATACTGAAGGTGATACAGCTCAGTTCTCAGCATTAATTACGGATGATAAATCAGTGGCAGCTGTGGAGGTTACTGTTAATGGTGTAACTCAAACCGTGGCGCAAGATGCTACAACTTACTCTGGCAGCTTTGTGGTAACGCTTGGTAGTAATACTGTTATATTCAAAGCAACAGATAATGAAGGCACTTTATCTCAGAAAACAGTCACCATTACTGGTAACGCTCAAGGCTTAGTTTGTGAAGACGGCTCTTCTATTGTAAACGGTGAGTGTGTTGTAGACCCAATCGTTTGTGAGGAAGGTTCTTCGCTTGTCGATGATCAATGTGTTGTCGATGAGGTTGTTACTGAAACACCATTTATTGCTGGTTCGACTCAAGTATCTAACGGTGAAGTATATTCGTATCAAGGTTCGTGTTACGAAGCTAAAAATAGCCCAGGTACTTGGGAAGTACCAACTTCAACATCTTGGTTCTGGACGCCAGTAACATGCTCAGGAGCTTAGGTTAACGCGTCAGCGAGAGATGAAGGTTCTTCACTCGCTGGCAATGATTTGTACTGATACTACATGACGCATTAATATTTTATTGAAAAGTGATATTAATGCGTTATCAACTTGAGGTGAGGCGCCTATATATGGGCATCACCAAGCACTCGTTTTTTCTTCGTATTCGCAATTATTGCTCCGGATAATATTAACGCGAGTGCAATGATGATGTTAGTAGACCAAGCGTTAAAACCTGCAATGGCCAAAATAACAGATGAAATGAGAGGTGTGCTAAAGCTTAATGACGCCAACAATTGTTGATTACCTTTTTTTAAGGCTATGTCCCATAAGTAAAAAGCGCCGCCGACAGGCCCTAATCCGAGTAATAATATCCCGCCCCATTCTGACAGGCTAAAACTCCAATTACTGGTTTCAAATTGCCAATGCGCGAGTAATGCTAATAATGCAACGGCTGCAGATAACCAAGCGATGTCTTCAACGTCGTTATTTGATGTTGATAAGAACCATGAATAACTGCCCCAAATGACAGCGCAGATAGCAGCAAGAGCATAACCAATTCGATAGTCGCTATTTAACGTTAGTTCACCATTACCGACAATAATGAAAGCGATACCGATAAAGCCTAAACTGCCCCCGATGAGTGCTCTGAATCGACTTTGTTTGTTAGCGACGAGTGTTGCTAATAATAATGGCCACAAATACACAATTAAACTGACCTCGATAACCGGAGCGAATTTAAGTGCCATGAAATAACAGAAGTGAAATCCAAATAGCCCAATTATGCCAAGCAGCCACTGCGTTAGGGTTAACGATGGTTTAGTAAATATGGGCTTTTTAATTGCGACTCGCTTAATAATCACAATGATTGCAGAGATAGAAAAACAAAGTGAGAGTAATTGAAATGCAGGAATATTGGCCGTAACTGTGCCTAACAGCGCCAAAGTCCCCCATAATCCAATCGCCATGAAACCGTATAATGTAGCCATTATTTATTATCCTTAAGTAATGTTAATGACAGAATAATAAGGCTTTAATTAATAAGCTTGTTTGCTGAAAGGATGATTTTGTTGGCTAAAACGCTGTTTAGTATCTGAGTCAAGTTGATAGGATAAACTTCAGAAGGTGATGAACTAATAACTAAACGCTTTAGGTGATTGACCAAAGTAGTGCGAAAAACGTCTGCTAAAGGCTGATAGGTCTTGGTAGCCAACTTGCTCTGCGACAATGCGAATAGGCAGGTCGGTATGAGCGAGCAGTGCAGAGGCCTTTTCCATACGAAGTTGGGTGATATATTGATGTGTAGTCATGCTCATACTTTGTTTGAACAATTTCTTGTATTGGCTTGTGCTTAAACAGGCAATGTCAGATAACTGCTCAATACTAAATAGCACACTGATATCTTGTTTGATGAAGTGGATAACCTTTGCTATTCGAGCGTCGATACGTTCATGACATGTTTGTTGAGCAAGGAGTTGATAGAACAATTCAAACGCAGTCGATTCAAGTTGTTTATTGACTTGATGTGCCAGCTGTTTGTCGATGAATTGTATATAAGCCAGTAGAGGCGGGTTTATCGAGAATTTTTCAATATCTGATTCGGTAATATTAACGGGAAGGATTGCCATATCAACCACAATAAAACGGGCTGCATCATCTGCTCGAAAGTCATGTTGTTGCCCAGCTTTAATAATCACGCAATCACCAATACTGACTTTGCCAGTGTAATCGCCAACCTTAATATCAATCGCACCATGCAATGGTAGCACCAGCTGGTGGTACTCATGATAATGGCTGCGTATTTGGCTGGTATAAGCGCGAATAGAAAGGTTGTTAGGCATGTTAATCCGCTTATCTCTGGTGATGGACAGTATTTAATATCTTAAAGGCTAAGTGTTTATTTTGATAGAGGAGTCAGTAATATTAGGCTGGTTTTTTGTCACGTTAACAAAGTGGCTAATAGTTAATCTGAGCCACTTTGTTTTATATGCGATCCGTTTCTTCTTAATAAGCAGAAAGTCTTACCAAGTTACATCGGCGGTGTACCTTCTTTAAACTCTTTGGTTATATTAGTCCTGAATTCAGGCGTATCTTCATAACCGTGTACGCTTGCCCCATGTTCGATAACGGCTTGTAGTAGTTCTTCTTTGGAATCTGCTGCAAGTGCCACTGAGCATTTCACATCACCGGGATAATCGCGACAATCAATATAATATCTGGCCATAACTATGTACCTCTTAAGCCTGTTACATTGTCGAGCGACTATTTAATGATTGAATAAACCGACTCGACCGATTGTTAAGAACAAATCACATATGTTCTAGAGGTTAATTATAGCAAAGCCTCACCGTGTTATACGGTTACTTTTATAATCAAAACGACTGCGCTACTTCACTCTCAGTCATGCTTACACCTTTGATTTGAGCATACACAGATTGCCCAACGGTTAGCGTCAAATCATCACATGCCCATGGGGTGATATTGGCCCATATATGGTCATCACCAAACGCTAATTTAACCTGTACATTATCACTTGATTCCGAGTGTATTATCTCAGTAATTGCCGTTGGTAGAATATTACGAATACTGCTGTCTTGTGGGCGTGTTTTACACAGGGATACATGGTTGGCATGAATCCGTACACGTAGTTTACTGTCAACAGGTAAAGGCAAGCCATTGATCCATAGATAAGTACCATCAGTGAGTGATAACTTACTCATACGATAACGTTCGTTCAACTCTGTGACCCTTGCCATTAACAGTGAGCTTTGCTCCTTAGCTGGCAACCAAGGGCGCATCTCAGCACTGTCCCAAACCGCTTGTAAGTGACCGTTTACTAGCACTTTACCTTTGTCTAATACCAGCATTGTATCAGCGAGTTGTAAGATCTCATCTAAGCTGTGGCTCACATAGATAATTGGCAAATCAAGGGTTTTAGCTAGCTGTAACAAATAAGGAATAAGTTCACGCTTACGGGGTAAGTCTAATGCTGCTAACGGCTCATCCATTAATAACATTTGTGGTCGCGTTAACAAGGCGCGACCAATAGCTACGCGTTGCTTTTCACCACCAGAAAGTGTCGATGGATAGCGGTCTAATAGCTCTCCTAAACCAAGTAATCTCACTACTGTATCAAAGTGATCTTGGTCTTTATCTTTATTACCGTAATTGAGGTTGCCGCGCACACTGTAGTGGGGGAATAAACGCGCTTCTTGAAACACGTAACCAATACGACGTCGTTCAGGAGGGAGGTTAATCTTTTGTTGCTGATGGTAAAGGTGCGTATTCCCTAAGGTTAACTGACCATTATCAGGTGTTGATAATCCACCAAGAATATTCACCAACGAGGTTTTACCCGCCCCAGAACGACCAAATACAGCGCAAATCCCTTGCATCGGAATTTGTGCATTTACCTGTAAGTCTAAATCGCCCAGTTGTTTCTTTATATCAATCGTTAACATTATGAGGCAACTCGCTGTTGGGCTTTCTTAGCTAACCACTGTGATGCAGTTAATGATAATACGGCAATGATAATCGCAATGACACACAGGCGAGCTGCTTCATGCTCTGCGCCTGGAGTTTGAATAAAAGAGTACATGGCGAGCGGAATAGTCCGTGTCTCACCGGGTATATTAGATACAAAAGTGATGGTTGATCCAAACTCGCCTAAACTACGGGCAAAAGCTAATACCATGCCAGAAACAATACCAGGTAAGGTCAACGGTAAGGTGATGGTGAAAAAGACGCGTAAGCGATTACTACCCAGTGTACGTGCGGCTTGTTCTAAGCGAATATCGACACTTTCAAATGACAAGCGAATAGCACGAACCATTAATGGAAATGACACTATCGCAGCCGCTAATGCAGCACCACGCCAACTAAAGCTGAAACTCCAACCAAACCAATCATAAAGAACCGCGCCGATACTGCCTTGACGCCCCATCGATATTAATAATATGTAACCTATTACCACAGGCGGTAGCACCAAAGGTAAGTGGATCAGACTATCAAATAGCGATTTTCCAGGGAATTCACAACGGGCTAATATCCACGCGCATATGATGCCAAATGGCAGGCTAAATAACACTGCGACACTCGATACTTTTAGACTTAGCAGCAGGGCTGCAATTTCATAATCACTTAACAAAGCCAGTTACCTTAAATGGATAGACCTTAAATAGATAGAGCTTAAACAGAATCGACCTTAAAACCGTATTTAACAAATATTGCCTGAGCAGCGTCAGATTGCAAGTATTGATAAAATGTAGAAGTGGCAGCTGAAGGCGTATGCTCAACCAGCACTAATGGATATTCGATAGGTTTATGGCTATTGCTAGGAAAGGCCGCCACGACTTTAACTTTTTTAGCTATTTGCGCATCCGTCGCATAAACAATACCAAAAGGAGATTCCCCACGCTCTACTAATGCTAATGCACCGCGCACGTTATTCGCCCGAGCCAATAGCGGCATTGCTTGCTGCCATAAATCGAGATTACTTAACGCTTGTTTAGCATAACGACCTGCGGGGACATGATCTGGATCGCCAACGGCAATTCTGCTATCTCCCACAGCTTGGGTTATATTCCAATGTTTGTTCAATACTATATGATCTACTGAGCTGTTGTTTGGGGCTATTAGTACTAAGGCATTGCGTAACAAGGTTACTTTTGAGCTGGCTAAGACCGCTTTTTTCTCAACTAAGTAATCCATCCATTTTTGATTTGCTGATAAATAAATTTGGGCTGGCGCACCTTGAGCAATTTGCCTCGCTAAGGTTGATGAGGATGCAAACACGAATACTGGATTTATCTTGCTCGGGTTCACAATGTTATCCGCTTTAAACGCGTTTCCCACTTCTGCTAACGCATTGGTTAATGACGCAGCGGCAAAAACAGTGATGCGTTCGCCAGCGAATACGCTGCTGCTGAATATAAATAACAGGATGGTTGTGAGATGCTTGAATGGATGACGGTATCTTGGTGGCATTAACAACCTCTATTTTGTGATGTGGTAGTTACTATCTATTGTGTGATAACTACTATTTCTTGTGTGAAAGTGACGATTTAAATCCGTTATGTAGTTAACTATATAACGCTTGGCAAATTTTAGCCCTGTTAACGAAAATTAACAAGGCTAAATTTTATATCTTACATTATTACTAAAATGTAACTCTGTTATTATATTTCTCATTCTCTAACATGCCCGGAATGACTTCTTCTAAGAAACGCTTGGTATACAGGTTTGTAAGGGAGTCTCGTACAGACTGTTCTGATAGTTGGTTTACAAAATAGCTGATAGTGATAATGGCAGAGCTAATGAATCGTGTTTAGACCACCGGTAGCTGACCATGCCGAGGACTATGAATATATCGTTTAGATGAAAAATACGGAAACCGATATATTTATGCTGATGATTTAATGTGTTGCATAATTAAAGTACGACGCGGTCTCGACCTGCTACCTTAGCTTCATATAGTTTTACATCTGCTCGTTTTAAGGTTTTATCAAAACTATCATCGCTAAGGCTATTATGTAATGCAATACCGGCACTTAATGTAACATTAAACTTCTTTTCGTCATTTTCAAAAGTTATTTCAGATACTTGATGGCGGATCATCTCTGCCATATCGATAGCGGCAATTTCATCTTTGAAAAAACCAATCAAAACAAATTCCTCGCCGCCATAACGCATACAGTAATCACTTTTTTTCGCATTGTGAATCATCACATTTGCTACTTGCTTAATGACTTTGTCACCGTGGTCATGGCCATGGATATCGTTGATTGATTTGAAATGATCAAGATCGATAAATATCACGGTTAAATGATGATCAGTTAGCTTGTTGTGATTAAGCAGTGCAGGTGATATTTCTTTTAAAAATCGTTTAGTGTATAAATTGGTGAGCGCGTCACGTACCGACAGTTCACTTAATTGATGCACAAAATAGTTAACAATGATAAATGTCGTAAAAATGAAAATAAGGAAGCCAAACAGTAATACACCGGTGGTTCTGAATACAGCCCAGAAGATGTTTGTTTTCATATCATCCAAATATAGACCTGTGCCAATGAGCCAGTCCCAGGCAGGGTAGTGCGCGACATACGAAATTTTCGGATATTCAGTGGCTGAATTGTGTTTAGGCCAAGTATAAGACACCCAACCACCGCCATTCTTAGCTTCTCGAGCAAACTCTTTAAAAATATACTTGCCATTACTATCTGCCCAGTTAGTCATGTTTAGACCTACGAGGTTTGGCATGTAAGGCTGTATTAAGATCTTGCCTTGGTTATCATTAATCCAAAAATAACCATCATCACCGTAGGTTGCCGATTCCAGCGTGCGCATCGCCATTTGTTGTGCATCAATAGTGGTCAACTTATTGGATAGTTCTAATTGATGAAAGTGTTGAATAATACCGAGAGCAGATTCAATGAAGTTTTTAGATTGCGCTTTTTTTTCTTCTTCCAAACTGGTCGAAAAGGAGTGATAAAAAAACAACACGAAGGCAACGATTCCAATGATTATCATGACTGACAAACCAACCAACTTATTTTGGAGGGGGAGTCGGTACGATCTTGGCGATAGGTTGTGCATTGCCATTCCTAATAAAATACTCTAATGAAAATAAAAAGCTATTTTGGTATTGTTATGCTGGTAAGCCGCTCGAATTATATAGGTTTATATGCTGACAAGCGCGCTTTTTTTTATAAATCTTAGCAATTATACCGCATTAAGTTAGCGGTAACTTAATGCGGTATAATTAGCTGTACGGTATGTACAGCTAACGTGATTATTTTTACGTTAAAAACCAGTGCTAAGCGGACATAATGTTAATGATGGTGGTATCGGTATTCACCATACCATTGGTCACTAACATGCCGATATTACGGATACTGCTTTCTATATCTTGCGCGATAATACCTTGATCGAATGCTTGGGTATCATTCATTGCGAGCATAAAGGCTGTTACTGCACTGCTGGTCGAGGTTTTTACTTTCATCGCACAGGTCGATTTTGCGCCATCGCACACCATGCCCGAGCAATCGCTTAATACGTTTTGGATGGCATAACACGACTGCTCATAATTACCGCCAGCAAGGTAAACCATTGCCATCGCAGCTGATGCACTGGTTACTGTGTTACCGCAAAAAGCGGATAGCGGTGGATAGTGCTGTTTAATATAAATAGCGCCAAGGTGACTTAAAATAAGTGCACGGGCAAGTTGTTCATAAGTGGCGTTGTAGTGTTTCGCAATCATTTCGACGGGGACGGTAGCTGCAATACCTTGGTTACCACTGCCATAATTGCTCATTGCTGGTAATGTCGCACCACCCATGCGTGCGTCGGATGCAGCTGCAGTACGCATAATAATGGTGTTGTTGAGGTCGGCAGACATAAAACCGCTCTGGATATTTTTATCCATCGTTCTGCCGATTTGTAATCCATAAGCATGCGCGAGCCCTTCATCTGCTAAATTTGAGTTTAACGTTGCGGCTTCTAGTATAAAGGCGATATCGGTAAACTCAGTGCTCATTGCATAATCATAAATGCCTTTAATGCTGATATCGAGATTATCAGTGATGTTATTCGCGCTTTGGGCTGAACAGCTGTTATTACTGAACACGAGTTTACCGTTAAGCGTTGTCTTGGTTATTTGCGTATGACCGCCACTGATCTCGACTACGGCAACATATTCTCGACATTGCATTTCCACGTGACAGTATATAAATTCTTTCGAATCGGTACGCTTAACAATGACCTTTCCGGCATCAATTAAGGCTTGCGCTTGGGTTACTTGCAGTGGTGTTATGTGGGCTAATACTTCTAAACCTGCATCAGGATCACCTGCTATAGCGCCGACAGATGCCGCAATCGCTAGCCCTATTTTACCTGTGCCTGGTACAAAGACACCCATTGAATTTTTATATAAATTATCAGATACGTGAACCGTAATTTGCTCTGGTGCAGCTGGTAACATACTCGCTGCAACCGCTGATGCATATGCGGCTGAGATGGGTTCAGTACAGCCTAAAGCTGGCTTTACAAATGTATTCAGTAGTTGCTTATATTGCTGCCATTGGTTATTCATTCGCTATCCCTCATCGGTGCTGACAAATAACCTCAGCAACCTGTAATTTGACGTTAATAGACGTTGGTTTACGTTTCTTTACGTTGACAGGGTTACTGTACGCTTATACTTGGAGAATATTTTTTCTTATCTGGATGAATATTATCGACTAAAGGGAATAATATTTCCTTAAATAAGGTAAGTAGCTATCATTTGCGGTGCTGATCACACTTATTTATTGTATTTTTTCTTCGCTATGTATCATCTAAAGTAAATCGTACGCTTCCCCATTTTTTTGATTATCATGTAGCGTCTCAGTTGTTATTACTTTAGTGATAACGCACAATAGGGACTTCATTTTCAAGGTGATGATATAGCGTGGATTTACAAGCATTATTGACAATTTCTGTTGCAAATAAAGTATTTGCAAATCCAAAACGGATCGCACTGTTACAACAGATACAAATTTGTGGTTCGATTAGTCAGGGCGCAAAGCTCGCTGGTATGAGCTACAAAACGGCATGGGATTCGGTGAAAGATATGAATATCCGTTTACCAGAACCTGTTGTACATAGCGAAAAAGGCGGGAAAGGGGGTGGGGGCGCTAAGCTAACAGCTTTTGGAGAACGCTTATTACAAATGTATGCACTGACTGACCAAATGCAGGACATGGTATTAGCTGCTTTACAAGACCAAACGATCCCCATGAATAACCTGCTAGATGTGATGGCTCACCTGTCATTGAAAACCAGTGCCCGTAATCAATTATCAGGCACCATCTTATCATTAGACAATAGCTTAACGAGTACAGGCTCTAATCATGATGATTTGAATGTATGTTTGCAAGTTGAACTGACGAATGGGTTACAGCTCAATGCTGGTATCACTCAAAGTAGTTGTGAGCGTTTATCACTCGCTGTAGGTAAACCGATCTTAGTGTTATTTAAAGCACCCGCTGTAATGCTAAGTAATACTAAACAGCCAGATCAGACGTTGAATCAATTACCGTGTGTTGTCCAAGACATTCACAGTAATACTCAGACGACTGAAGTGAGCTTGGCGCTGGTTGGAAAATACAGTTTAGACAACCGAACAGCACAAATGATTTATGCGTCGATTGATACACGATTAGCAAATAAATTAAAACTTGTGGTTGGTGGGGAATATTATGCGGCCTTTTCAGCTAGCCAAACGATTGTTGCTTGTATGAGTTAGTGTCTTAATACATTAATGCATAACGGCTTAAAGTTCACTTAGCGAATTTATTAATCAATAAAGCCTTATTTATTATATTCATAATCTGATCTTACTATTCAAGTTATTCAAATGTTCCAATAAGACTCAACAAACCTCAACAAACCTCAATAAACCTCAATAAAGCACAATAAAGAACAATGAGGGTTAATAAAGATAAATAAAGCCCAATAGATATTAATATGTGTATATAGTAAGCCTAGGTTTTTATGTGACTTAAGTGACGGTTAGTGTCATTTTCGACCACCTATAAGCATATGTTATAGATGATATTTTTACATCGTTAGTGCTGTATAATACAATCATCTTAATTTAGTGATACTTTGGCGTTCTTTATATAAGGAATAAGATGAAACCACAAATGGATAATTTAATCTCATTTATTTCAGCTGCCGATAAAGGTTCATTTAGTGCAGCCGCAAAAGAATTAAAAAAGAGCCAAGCATCGGTTAGTATTGCGATACAAAATTTAGAAATAGATTTAGGTTTCGAATTATTTAATAGAAATAAAAAGTACCCAGTGTTAACTGATAAGGGTGAGAAGGTTTTAAAAAACACCAAACTAATGATGTCACACTATAATGACTTTATTCATCAGTCTCGTGTCATCGAATCTATTAGTGACGTCAAAATCCGAATCGGTATCGATCCATTAGTTTGCTCTGAAAAAGTAACAGATATATTGTGTGAGTTTTCTGATCGTTATCCAATGGTTGATCTTTTTATCATGCAGCAGAATAGTAAGCTACTTTATAAAGAAATCATTGAAAATAAATTAGACTTTGCTATTGGCCTTTTTGCTGGCTTAGATAAATTAAATTGTGAGTTTGTGAGCGCTTTTCATATGCAGAGTTCATGGGTCGCTTCACCTAATTATAAAGATGGCAATGTATCAAATATAAGCTTAACAAGTATGGCTAGTTCTCGGTTGCTCACTCCAATAGATTTAAATTATTCATCTATGAATGAGATGAATTTTGCTACTCAGATATGGTGTGTTGAAGATATACATACTATATTATCATTTTGTCGAAGTGGTATTGGTATTTGTCATTTACCTAATTTCGTGACTAAACGTGATTTAAATGAAGATCGTTTAAAGAAAGTGTCTTTTGCATTTAACCAATTAAATAATGAGCATTGGGTCGCGTCTATTTTATGGCCGAAAAATAAAAAATTAAGCAATAAATTAAATTGGATACAAAACAAAATATCTGAAATTGAGTTTATTTAATCTTTCCTTCGTTACTATTTTTATTCCTCTATTTTATTCATCTCTTTAATTCCTTGTCTGACCAGTGATATTAAATACACTCACTATGTGTATTTAATATCACATTTTCGCTTTATTTTATCTTTATTTAAAAAATAAAATGATATTTAGTGTTTTTTTTAATCACCTATATAAAAAGTTAATGGGTAGTATTTATGCTAATTTTTTTAATGGGAATATGATGCCTGCGAATTAATAATCAATCTAATTTAAGGGAAGATAAAGCATGATCACAGCACTATATATTAAAACAACAAATGCACTATATGACTTCAAAAACGATCAACGTGGTGTAACTGCAATTGAATACGCAATCATTGGTGTCGCTATGTCAGCGATCGTGCTTGCTGTATTTAATACGAGCCTAAAAGATGCGTTAACAGCCGCTATGACGACGATTACGACTAACATTGGTGCGGCTGGTAAGTAGTTTGTATTTACAAGCTTTGGGATGGCTAATTATAGCCATCTTGTCTTGTTTTATTTGTTACCAGGATATTAAAGTGCGGAAAGTCCGCAATGATATTGTGATGGTCTTAGCGGTCGTCACCTGTTCTTTGATGACATTGACGGGTAATTATACTGCGGTTTATGTCTGTCTTGGTATCTTTTTGGTCGGCTTACTGTTAACTCAAGTTAATGTTATTGCAGCAGGCGATATTAAGTTATTGATGGCTTTTTCTTTAGCGATAAAGCCCGATTTAATATTACTTACATTTGTTGTGATTGGATTTACTGGTGGCTTGTTAGCTGTTGTTTATTACCTTTCTATCCGCATGAATAAATTATCGAAACAAGATAACGGGATCCCATATGCGCTTCCAATTTGTTTTTCCGGTGTTCTTGCAATAGCCGCATCTCTGTAGGTTTTATATGAAAACAAAATTAATAATAGCGATTGCAACACTTGCGATTGTTATTGGTTTGTATGGGTTATTAACAGAGGTTCCAGCGGCCACTGCAACTCAAGTAACAGAAACTGTTGCTGAAGAGAACAAAATTAAAGTGTTGTTTGTGCGTAATGACGTTAAACGTGGGCAACTTGTTGAACGTTCAGATTTTAGTATCCGCCAGTTATCTGAAAGTGAAGCAAATGCATTAGGTATTGCCGACGACTCCAACATAAATTTTGATGAAGGTAGTGTTTACAACCGCGCGTTAACAGTAGAGTCGGCTGTATTTTCTGAATATATTACAGCCACTAATGACCCTGAATATGTAGAGTTAGTACTCGCTGAAAATAGAGTTCCTTTTGCTATTAAAGTTGACCCAGACGTTATTATTGGCGGTGTTATCGGTCATGGCAGTTATGTTGATGTGCTTGCGCTAGCGAGTGGTGGCAGCAAGATATCGTTTAATAGTGATGAACTATCTCAACCGCAATTTAAATCAATATCTGTTTCGCCTGTGCTAATCGGGGTTAAGGTATTGAAAATTCAGCAAAGTGCGATATCCGGTGGCCAAAATAACAACGACGTTACTGCAACGGTATTAGTGTTAGAGCTTACGCGTAAACAAGTTGCAAAGTTGACTGTTGCAAAGCGTATTGCTGATTTAGAAGTGCATAAATCTATTGGTCGTTATAAAGCCGCTGATTTAACTGCAGATGCCGGTGATGTATTAGCTGACTATAAAGCGATTAAAGAGTTTCGCGCGAATGAAATTAGTATTAACTAGGGAAGAATATGTGGTATTTCAGGAAAATAGCTGTCGTGATGCTTATATTGGTATCTTGTATCAATACAGCGTTAGCACAACAAATAGTTAACCTTTCAGAAGGCGAAGCGAAAACAATTAAATCAACTCAACAGATTGCATCGGTGTTTATTGCTGACCCTGAAATTGCCGATTATCAGGTGATTGATGCCAATAAAGTGGTTGTTTTTGGTAAGAAAATTGGTAGTACGTCGATTATTGTTTTTGATGAGAATGGCGATACGATTACCAATAATAAATTAGTGATTAATAAAAGCTTGGTGCATATACAACAGCAAATTCAACTGAAATACCCGAATGCAGATGTGACAATATATAACGTGGGTGACCAAGTTGTGTTGAGCGGTATCGTTTCTACAGAGCAAGAGAAGGATGATATCAATATCATTGTTGGTGAGTTGCTCAATAAAAAGTCAGGCGATTATATTATTGAGTGGGAAAGTGCTAGCAGTGACACTAAATATGAAATGGAGTTTATGAAGCGTCGTCATTTTGCTGGCATCGTGAATAATATTGAAGTCGCTGCAGTCAAGCAGGTTAATGTGAAGCTTTCAATTGCTGAAGTATCACACTCATTCTTAGAGAATTTTGGTATTGAATATAGTTCGATAGGTCAAACCGCAGGCACATTTGTGAACTTAGTGACAAAATTTAGTGCCAGTGATATTACATCTGTTATCACTGCAATTGCCGATGATTCAGTAGGCCAAATCCTAGCAGAACCTAATTTATCTGTTATTTCAGGCGAAAGTGCAAGTTTCCTTGTCGGTGGCGAATTACCCGTTGTTACTGTTGTCGATGGCACCACTAATGTGCTCTACAAAGAGTATGGCGTACGTTTATCTTTAATGGCCAAAGTATTACGAGATGACAAAATAATCCTCTCTTTAAGCCCTGAAGTCAGTACGTTAGATAATCAATACAGCAGCGGCACATATAACCTCCCGGCATTAAAGACCCGTCGCGCCAGAACCACTGTGGAATTAGGCGATGGTCAAAGTTTTGTTCTAGCGGGCTTGTTGAACACTGAAGATATTGAGTCAATTAAAAAAATTCCGTTTTTTGGCGATATTCCACTTTTAGGTGCGTTATTTCGTAGCTCTGGTACTCAGCGTAATAAGACAGAGTTAATTATTGTAGCAACGGTAAACTTAGTTAAGCCGATCCATGCATCTCAAGTGCAGATACCTACGATGGAAAAAACCACTACTTTGCAGCGTTACTTTGCCATTGATCGGAGTTATGAGAAAGCAAGTGAGCGCTGGGCAAATGAAGTATTAGCCACTGGAGGATTCAAAAAATGATCTCGTTTTCAAGATTACAACGCTATTTCATATTATGTGTACTCGCATTAATACTCACCGCATGTGCAGAGCATGTCGCTGAGCGCCGAGGCACCCAAGTCGATGTCGTTCCTGTGATTTATTCATTAAGTTTAAAAATAGCACCAGAACAAAAAGAAAGTGCTGAAAAAGAGTTGGATCTATTTTTACAAGAGAATAACAGCATTGTATTAACTCAAAATATGGAGCTTATTTGGTATTCGGAGGCTGGTGAAAGTTTGGCTAATAATACGTATAAAAAATTACTAAAAAAAGGTGTGAGTGACAAAAATATCAAATTTATTCAGGGTGGTCGTCGTGATGTTAACCGGTTTGATTATGAGATTAACCTTATCGTTCATAAAGTACTTTTGCAAGTGTGTCAAAACCCTAAAGTCACTCATTATGGTCGTCCTGGTGATGGTTGTTATACAGAAAGTGCGCGTTGGCAATCCATGGTTAATCCAGAGAATATGCTAAATAGATCTACTGATGCTGAATACACTAATCGATAAGCGGGAAATGATGTTTAATTTAGTCGATCGTTTAAAAAAAGAAAAATCAATCAAAGTTAAAGAAGAGCATTTAACTTCGGTATTATTCTATCAAACACAAGCTTGTCATGAGCTTGTGATTGAAGCATTTAGATTTGAAGGTATATCCGCGCCAGTTATTTTAGAAAATAGTGATAAGAATATTGAAACTCACGTACGTGAATCAAGTATCGAAATTGTGCTCGTTGAGCTTAATAACAGTCAAAATGTAAGTAAAGACATGGAATTGATTAGTCATTTATTACCAAATGATGCGTCGGTGATTGTGATTGGTAGTGAGGATGCTATCTCGACAATTCGTAATCTCAAAGCCATGGGATATTACTATCTGTTCTGGCCAATCACTAAGCAAGAGTTGATCGATTTCATTCGTAACGTGAATGAGAATCGCAAACGAAATAGCGGTTTAGGTCAGAATCGAGTAGCAAAGAAAATTGCGATATGGGGTTCTAAAGGTGGCGTTGGTACATCGATGTTAACAGCTGAAATCGCATTTCAGCTGACAACTAATAAGAAGAGTACCTGTCTAGTCGTTGATCACAATTTTAGTGGCGGTAACATGGATATTCTCATGGGACTGCAGAAGTTTGAAAAACGTCTTGTGCAACGTGGTTCGTTATCCGGCACTTTAGATGTTGCTTTTGCGATGAGTATGACTAAAAAGGTCAACAATATGTTGTCATTACTTGCGTTAGACTCTGATGATTTGAATGAATTAGAGTTAAAAGAATACATTATCACTTTAAATAATGAGCTGGAAAAACAACAAAACTTCATTATTGAAGACTTATCTAGATCTGCAAATAGTAAGCAGGATTTACGCAATGTTGCACAAAATAGTGATGCGATGGTATTGGTTATTGAGCCAACAGTAGCCAGTGTTCGCGAAGCTGCAAAAGTGAAAGCACAATTTACTAGTGAAAAATCATCTGCGCGATTTTTTATCGTATTGAACTATACGATGATTGAGAAAAACGCAACCGTGACGCCCGAAGAAGTAGAGAAGTTTTTACGCCAACCAATAGACATTATTTGCCCATTTGAGCCAAATTCTGATGCTATCACACTCGAAGGTAAACATCTTTTTCAGCAAAAAAATGAAATTGCGAAAAGTTTACGCCGTCTCGTGTCTTTGCTTATTGGCGAAGCATTAGAAAGTGATAAATCGAGCTTCTTTAAGCGATTAAAAAAGCGAGCTTAGTATGATTAATGCAAAATCCATTTATGTACAAATACGCACACTTATTTTTGATGCTTTAGAACCTGAGGTGGTCAATACCCTCGATCGCCAGCAGCTGAGTGCTCAGATCCGTGGCGCGGTCGATTTACTTGTTGAACGAGATGGACTTAGCGTTCCTAGTGTTATGCGCGATGATTTTGTTAAAAATCTGGTCGACGAGTTACTTGGTCTTGGGCCTTTACAAAGTTTGATGGATGATGACAGCATTAGTGACATTATGATTAATGGTCACGAGAACGTGTTCATTGAACGAGCGGGTATTGTTGAACAAGCGTCGATCAATTTCATTGACGAAGAACAGTTATTGCAAATCGTAAAACGCATTGCGGCTCGTGTCGGTCGTCGTGTCGATAACTCGCAGCCTACTTGCGATGCGCGCTTAGAAGATGGTAGCCGCATCAATATCGTTATTCCACCTGTTGCGCTTGATGGTACCTGCATTTCCATCCGTAAATTTAAAAAGCGAAGTATTGATTTTGATAAGTTAGTTGAATTTGGTGCGATGAGTCCTGAGATGTCAAAAATGCTTATGATTGCATCGCGCTGCCGTTTGAATATTATCATTTCTGGCGGTACAGGCTCGGGTAAAACCACCATGCTTAATGCACTTTCGCAATTTATATCTCAGCGTGAGCGTATTATTACTATCGAAGATGCTGCTGAGTTACGTTTATTACAACCTCACGTTGTACGTTTGGAAACGCAAAAAGCTGGTATTGAAGGCAACGGTGAGATGAACCAGAGAGACCTCGTTATTAACTCACTGCGTATGCGGCCGGACCGTATTGTCGTTGGTGAGTGTCGTGGTCCTGAAGCTTTTGAAATGTTGCAGGCCATGAATACGGGCCATGATGGATCCATGTCTACATTGCATGCAAACACACCTCGTGATGCTATAGCCAGAGTCGAGGCGATGGTGATGATGGCGGCAAATAATCTACCGTTAGAAGCGATTCGTCAGACTATTGTGAGCGCGGTCGATATAATCATTCAAATTAGTCGCTTGCATGATGGTTCACGAAAAGTGATGAGTATTACAGAGGTGATCGGTGTTGAAGGCAGCAATGTTGTATTGGAAGAAATATTTTGTTTTCAGCCAACGCATGATGGTGCTAACAAAGGTAAAGTGCAGGGTAATTTTATTACTTCAGGTCTAATGCAACGTTCGGTATTGGTAGAGAAAGCGAAATTCTTTGGATTAGAAAATGAGTTAAAAGCAGTCTTTACAGCGCAAGGAGTTAATTAATGTATTTCTTAGCATTAATTATTGGTGGCTTGTTGCTGTTGTTGCTATTTTTACCGAAAAAAAAGCAGCAGCATAACTACTTGGATATGAGTAATAATACAGTCTTTGTTGATACTATTTATGAAGACCAGCAAGCTGTAAATCTAGCCACGCTTTCTGATCAAACGTGGAGTCAAAAAATATCTAAATTATGGTCTAATTGCCAGCGGCAATTAGGGTCATTAGCACTGGCTAAAGTGATGTTATTTGCGTTTATTCTAGCAATCCTTGCAATGCAGATTAACAGCAGTTTTCTTCGTGTGTCTTTACCCTTTGTCATTGCTTGCATCGAAATATTTGGTTTTATATTTGCGTATTTTTGGTTACAACGCCGAGAGAAAAAACAATTTGAAGAGGCCTTCCCTGAAGCATTGAATATGTTGACCAGTGCTGTTAGCTCGGGTGAAAGTATCATGCACGCTATCATTTTTGTAGGTTCAGCGCTTGATGGGGAAGTGGGTAAAGAATTTAAATTAATGGGAGACCGATTGCGACTCGGTGATTCACCTGACTCGGTATTTAAAAAGTCTTGTAATCGTTTTCCTTATCCAGCATTTCAATTTTTTGTTATCACCTTAAGGGCTAACATGCGCCGTGGTGGTCAATTAAAAGAGATCATGACCCGTCTTAACCGTCTGATGTTTGATGCTCGCGCAATTGAAAAAAAGAAGTTTGCATTAACATCTGAAGCCCGGGCTTCGGCCAAAATTGTGGGCTCAATTCCATTTGTTTTTTTATTTTTACTGCAATACCTTAGCCCTGAAAACTTTGAATTTGTGATGTTTCATCCTTCTGGTCGACCGATTTTATATTACGTGTTAATCAGTGAGGCGATCGGTATTTTTATCATCTGGACTTTGATGAAGGGAGTTAAGTAATTATGTATATTTGGACTCCTGAATGGACAGTCTTACTTCGTTTTCTACTGATAGGTATAGGGATTGTGCTGTTGTTATGGGTCCTTTTAAAGAATGTTAAACGCCAATCTTATTTCGATCGATTCGCTGTTGATGCACAAGAAAAAATTGAATCGAAAGGCGTTTTTGAGCATTTTTTCGAGCTATTATCTAATGCATTTTCTAGTAATCAGGATGAGATAAAAACGAAATTTATTGCTGCGGGTTTTTATCAGTTTAAATACGCATCATTATTTATGTCTGTTAAGTACTTTATATTATTTGGGGGGGGCATGGGTCTGTATTTTCTAAGTGATAGTATGGAGTTTGAAAGTGTGAATTTGATTGCCATTATTGCCTGTTGGTTAGTACTTATTATCATTTTACCTGATGCGTTCTTAAATTTAAGAGCAAAACAATTAACTGAAAAAATATCGAATAAACTGCCGTATCTATTAGATCTCATGGCGGTATGTGTACAGACGGGTATGACTATTGAATCAGCTATGAGCTATTTGAGTAAAGAGATGACAGGCTTTGATAAAGATCTGACAAATGTCTTAGTTAAAACTAACGACAGAGCACGGATCGTTGGACTCGCAATGGCTTTAGATGAACTGTATTTACGTGTTCCCTCAAATGAAATGCGCAGTTTTGTGATGACTTTAAAACAGAGTTTGCAGTTTGGGAGTTCAATTTCCCAGGTACTAACAACACTTTCTGGTGATATTCGCCAAGTTCAAATGCTCGGTCTAGAAGAAAAAATAGGAAAATTAGCGGCAAAAATGTCAATTCCTTTGATTGTTTTCATTATGGTGCCAGTTGTTATCTTGATTGCTGCACCAGGTATCATGAGGATGATGGTTAATGTATAAAAATTACCTATTACTCGTGTTTTTGTTGCTATCTGGTTGTCAGAGCAATCAGCTGCAATCATTTGAAAGTCAAGAAATTATTTTAGTTAAAATTAATGATTATAAACAGCTTATACCATTGTATAAACAACAGCTTAGCCGTGAGGACAATAATGAAATACGCTTAAAGCTTGCTGATACGTATCTTAAGTCGGGAGATCCTGAATCGACATTATTTACCCTTCAGCCCTTAACTGCTCCCGTAAAACCTACAGCGCAAGGTAGGGAGCATGTTCAAGCATTGATGTTACAAGCTTATGCCCAATATGAATTAGGTACTCTTGATACGGCTCTGAACAGTGCGTTAGCGGCAAATGAAATTCAAGTAAACGAGCCTGAGAATGAAAATCTGTTAGGTATGATTTACGTTAGTCAACATAGCTATATTCAGGCTCGTCACTTCTTTAATTTAGCCCGCAGTCATTTTTATGATGATATAACAATTCAAAATAACTTAGCTGTATTGGATATTATTGAGGGTAAATATGAGCAATCAATTCAACGTTTATTACTCTTGCAAAAAAGTAGCGTAGCAGATCCACAGGTTACAGCGAACCTACTACTTGCTATGGCGAAATTAAACAATTTTAGCTACGTAAGATCCGTGCTTACGCCAAAGTATTCTGATGCTGAAATCCTTGACATGTACCAAATATTACGCGATTTAAAACCAGCAATGCAGCAGGTGAATGATGCCTAATTACAGAACAATGACTCATCGACCAAGCAAGCAGAAGGGGGTCGCCAGTATCGAGTTTGCTGTCGGATTTTTTGCATTTTGGTTGATGTGTATGGCCTGGGTCGAAATGAGTTATATGTCTTATGTTTCTGCTGTGGGCGACATCGCTATTTCTGAGGCGGCGCGCAATGCTAAATTGCAAGATGAAAATTATATGTCCGCGTTTAAAAAGCAGTTACACAGTGGCGAATCAGTTTGGGCCAATATGATCGATATTGATGATTTTCGATTAAGTATTCAATATCTTGAATCGATGGATGATTTAACAAAGCAAACGGAGCCTTGTTTGGCTACGGCGGATAATCCAACGCAAGAGTGTGGTGATGAAGTAGATAGTGCGATTGCCATTTATCGAATCGATTATGACTTTAATTCTATGTTTACTTATTTTATCGATGAAACAAGTGTGTTCTCTCGGGAAGTGATAGTGATCCAGGAGTACCAGCGTGATACGTTCAGCAATTAATCAACGAGGTAACTTTACCATTGAGTTTGCTTTAATAGGCGTGATCTTTAGCCTGTTGTTAGTATTTAGTGGCGATGTGATCATTAAGCTTTCTGTAAAAGGAAAATTAGACCGCTTATCCTTTTCGCTGGCTAATGTATTAAAAGAGCGCACTCAGTTATTTGATGAGGACTATCAAATAACGAGTTCGGAAGCTAAATCAATTAACGAAATTGCGAGAAACTCTCTGCGTCGAACTCTAATGACATATGAAAATGAGCGGTTTGGTGTTCTGGTTGAAGAGCTCACTTTTGCTGATATAGGTACGCCTAACATTTTAAAATCATTTTCTTATGAAGGTGGCTGCGTTGTTACAAATACACTTGCTGAATTGGAGTATCTTTCGGTGATCACCTCATGGGATCGGCAGGCTAGTTTATATCGCGTTACTGCCTGTTATGAAACTGATAATTGGAGCGGTGAATTGCTCGGTGAAGAGTTTACTACTGTGAGCTCATCGTCTGTGATAATAGGTAGATAAAGATGCATTCAATTCGTAAACAATCCGGCCATGCTGCCATACTATTCGCTATGATGATCCCAGCTTTTTTTGGCATTTTCACTTTAGCGAGTGATGGCGCAAGAGCACTGCAAAGCAAAGCTCGTTTAGAAGATGCCTCGGAAGTGGCTGTGTTGGCGATAGCGGCGCATAACGCGGATAATTCGGGTAGCAATTCCGGCAGTGCTATTAATAAGCAAATTGCCAGAGATTGGATTGGCCAGTATATGCAAGATATGCAGGCTATTTCCGATATAAAAATCACCAAGCTCGAGTGTAACGATATTGCGGCGTGTATGGACGGACTGGATAATGGTGAGTCACGTTATTTTCAATATGAAATTATTGCCAAGACCAACCATCTATCTTGGTTCCCTGGTAATGATAGTACTGCTGGCTTTGGTGATTCATTTGATGTCGTGGGTGCTGCAACAGCAAGAAAATTTCAAAGTGAATCTGTCGACGTTATGTTTGTGAGTGATTTCTCTTACTCAATGAATTCGACTTGGAGTGGAGGCCGCAATAAAAAATACGTTGATTTAATCAATATTATTAAGGATGTAACGGTTGAATTAGAGAAATTCAATGAGTCCACCGGGATTAAACCCAGTCGAGTTGGGTTAACAGGCTTTAGTTTTTATACCAGAGCAAAAAATAATAGTCGTTGTTATCAAGATCAATATGTAAAAAATAGTGTTAGCACCACCATTGATCAAATATTCGACGAGAAAACGAGCTCTTGTAAGAGTTACCGTGGTAATTTTTATGATCTGTCATTAACCGAGAACTATGCACAATTTAATCAAAACTTGAGTCGTTTCAAGCCTGTGAGTAACAGTGGTACCGCGAGTTATCAAGGTATTATTCGCGGCGCGCAGATGATGGACTCAGTATCAGAGCCTAGACCTCGGCGCATTATTATTATTCTTTCTGATGGTGAAGATTCTCCCCAAGATAATCATGATAAAAAAGCTAAAAAGCTTGTTGCTGCAGGTATGTGCACTAAAATTTTATCGACCTTAGGCGCAGGGTTATCTTACGAAGGAGAGCTCACTAAAACTAAAATGGCTGTTGTAGGGTTTGATTACGACTTGGACTCCAACAAGGCGTTAGCTGATTGTGTTGGTTCGAACAATGTCTATAAAGCCAATAACCCTGAGGAAATATTAAATAAAATCTTAGAGTTGATATCAGAAGAAATTGGACATTTAAAATAGAGTTAAAAACTAAAATTGTAACTGTAGTAAATACTGCGTAGTTATCAACTTATCGTTAATGATCAGGAATATTATAATGAATATAAAATTTAGCACTGTTGTGCTGGTTATTAGTCTCGTGTTACCTAATTTGTCAGTCGCAAAGTCTTTGAGTAATCAGGCGCTCAGTTATTACTGTGGTAATGATAAAATTGAATATGAAAAAAGTATCACTGTGGGTAAAGGTACCCGAGTTCATTTGAATGAAGGGCCTTTTTATCAAGTAGAGCAAGCGGGTGAATATCAACCCACACTTGATTTTATCAATCAACAAATTGTGAGTGCGGGTGTGAGTGAAACTTGTGCCGAATTTTTATTGACCAATGGCTTCTTACAGTCAATGGACAGTGGTCAAATGATTGCACGAGTATACTTTGATTTCGATAATGCCCAGTTAACAGATAAGTCTAAATATGTATTAGATACCATCACGCAATTATTGAAGCTAAATAATAATAATCTTGTTGTCGAAGGTCATGCTGACACTACCGGCACCGCCGATTATAATTTCTCACTTGGATTAAAACGTTCGCGCTCTGTTGCTCAGTATCTTAAACAACTAGGTGTTAACCAAGGCAGATTAGAAGCGACTTCTGTTGGTGACACTATGCCAATAAGTGACAACAATACTGAAGCGGGCAGACAGTTAAATCGCCGAGTGGAAATTAAATAGTTAGTATTAAGATTTCATTATTATGTGTTTTAGAAAACACTTTAACCTTCTGTTTCTATCTACGATGGCTGTAGCTAATGAGCAGGATGTATATATATCTGCAGGAGTTAGTACTCATGAATTACAGTCAATAGAAGGTAATAAGATATCAGTATTGTTTGGTGCTAGAAATTATTACCAACATAACTGGTTTTTAGGTGGTGAATTAGAAGGCTCATATATCGATTATGATACAAAAGCGATTCATGAATCTTATAGTTTGGGCGCTAACATCCCAATAGGTAAGCGCTTTTATTTTTCCGATGATAGCTCAATTGATATTTATGGGTTGATAGGCTACTCAATGACAGACCTAAATTTAAAACCAAAAAACAGTACTATTCACGGTTTAAAATGGGGATTAGGCACGGATGTATCATTTTCTGATTTTATGGTTGGAGTTCGCTGGACTCAGGCTGAACTAGGTAATGACGACAATCAAGATAAATTAAGAGAAAAAAATATAACTCTGCTTGCAGGATACAAATTTTAAATATTTGGCAATACCAATTGTATATTTAACCTCTAACTAGAGCGCCGATTACAACACGCTATTAAAACTCAATAGGATAATCATAACATCCACTTCAACGTATAGTGCTTCATCCGCTGGCGGAAAATAGGTAAGCCACACTTATTCACATACCAAACTCAGAAAATAAAGGCCCTAAATTATGAAAATACTCACTTTGACATTTTTTTTAATCCTATTATCGGGTTGTAAAAACGCCAATAACGAAAGTAATAATGAACATACACCTGTTACGAAGATAGATAAAACACCCGAGCTTATTCAGGAGTTAAAAGATCAATCGACTATTGGTGACCAATTCTCAATTTTATACGATAAATTTGAACCTATTCTAGACCGCTCAGATTCACTCACTGGGCCAGATGAGAATGCAGATGGCATTCGTGACGATATTGAAGCCTTTATTGAGGCCTTAGAAGTGACAGAGCCTGTTCGTAAAGCACTAAAGCAAGATGCAAAACAAACACAAGAAAATCTTTATCATGATTTCAGTGAGAAAAACGATGCTAACATCGATAAAGCGCTTGAAATTGCGGATAAATATAACAAAGTTCTTGCATGTAAAACATTTGTCGGAATTCTGGTAGATGATGTAATCAATACATCTCGTACAATTGAGGCCTTAACCTATAATACTAAATCTCGCACTATGGCCTACCTCACTTACAACAACTTGTTAGATGGCTCTGTATCGATATCCTTACCTGCAGAGGAAAAGTACTGTGAATAGACTAACGTAGGAGTCCGCCTCTAAACACAGTGGTAGCCCCTAGCTCATCAGACATAACTGGGCACGGATTGGTTAAGATTTATTTAACTCATCCAGTAAGCCCTCTTCTATTTAATTTAGAGAGTGAAGAAGACATCATTAATATTAAATCCTGTAGAGGAACCAATGAATTACAAAGTAAGGGGCAGCTCCCTGATGTTGGTTCATTCTTATTTGCTGATTTTTCAAACATAAAAAAACTGAGGTCTCCTTTAGACATGACGGTTTCAAAGACTGTGACAGATAGGTATGGAAAGGTGTGGGAAAAAATAAAACGAGATGTTAGCCCATCCTATAATAATGGTTATAGTCGCTGTATGGGGAATGGCTGATTGATAGAGTTAATTGCAACACAAAACCATTACACGGCCGAACAAAAAAATTATTAAAACGCTTAAAACTATCAGGGCGTTATCAACTTGAAACAAAATATAAAGAACCGATTTGTATACTGCATTGAAAATAATATTTTTTGTTCGATGGCTAGTTATGTCGTGGCGCGGCTCATTTTCCCACAAGATAAGAGGCGAGTATATAACCTGTTAAGGCAAGTTAAAGCTCACTTCAATTAGACTTCAAATCAACATACGACCTTGTTTCAATACCATGCTCATTTATTTGTAAGCCAGTGTTTAAGCGTAAATTGTAATCCTTCATATCTTTCAATTCTTGTGGTACTTCCTGGCCGCTGAGCTCCGCAGCTGTAACCAAGGGCGTAAATGCCTTACTGTAATCGATGGATAGACTGTAGATACCTGTTGCTGTCATAGGCTTATTACCGAGATCTAGCGCTATTTTTTCAGCCTTATCACCGTTAAAAATAACCATATGTTCTTTATGCATGAGCAGCTTGGGGTTAACGCCAGGCAGAGATGAGATAGGGATTAACGATGACAGCTCTACTATGCTACCGTTCGCAGGTAACTTCACGCCAGCCAGTTCAGGTCTAAAAGTAGCGATAATATTATATAGTGCTCTTGGATCATTCGCAGATAAACTGATGATCGCATCTAAACTCTTGATCGCCAGTTCACTTTGATTTTCATCTAAGCTGTAATCAATCACAGCGCCGGAAACACCTTTAATACCATTTGCCATCGCAGTCATCACACCAAGCATGGCCGGATTATTCTGTTGGATCGTCGATTGTGCTTGTTGCAGTGGTGGGCAGGTATAGCTCGGTTGTTGTAACTCATTCCACACGCTACTGATTGCGGGTGATAAGCTGCCAACGTCAATACCAATACCAAGGGCTAATACAGTGTTATTTAAATCGCTGACGTATTCGGGAATAAAGCCTGTCATCTGCGTGAGTGCAGAGAGTATGGTCTGGTTATTACTCTCGATCACCATCGACATATCAAATGTGACATTATCATCGTTTATATCAAATTGCTTAAAACCAAATACTGTCCGTGGCCAGTTATTAGCAATGCTGGTTAGCTCTGCTTTACATTGGGGCTGCTGGTAGACCTGTAGAGGATCTTCAGTTTGTAACGCCATTAACTGCGCGATATGTTGGCCGAGTAAACTCTCGTTAGGGCTTGTAATCGCTTGAATGATTGCTTGGTGGTTTAGATAGCCAATAGACTGTTCTGTAAAATCATGTTTTTTAATGAGCTGCTCGAGGGAATCTGAATCAGCTAGCGATTGTTCTACTGGCGTTAGCCCTAATGCATTCTCCAACAGCAAAAGATCATTTAATCCGCTATTTAAGGTGATGGTCAACAGGTTATTATATTGGCTAATTATCAACTCTAAATTTACTTTATCTGAATCATCAGTCAGTTGATAGGCGCGATAATCACGCTGTTTTATCTGCCTCAGTTCATGAATGAAGCCACTTTCTGCTTCTGCCTCATCTAATAATGCCCAGATGGCATCGGGGTTGACTACATCCATTTTGAATACGGGCATAATACCGAGAGTGTAAAAATAAGCCTGTAACTCATCAGCAAGGCCAAACGTCGTCATAAATGTATCTGTATCTTGCATGCTGTCTAGATAACGTTGGGTTAATGCTAAGAAAAAGTTTACTTTGTTGTTCTCCGGATCATAACTCTCACTTGCGTATATAGAGCCCATCATTTCATCGGGAGGTGTGCTGTAAGTATCTGCGATCGCATTAAGGTAAGTTTTGATAGGGAAGGGAGTTAATTGACCTGAAAATAGCGGGGTATTTTCCGGAATATAATTTAATACCGTGTATTCATTGGAACCTGTATTTTGGCTGACTAAATAGCCGGCTGTTGCCGCCGCTGCAAGTAGAGCACCTGTTATTAAAATCCGTTTCATCGTATTCAATCCGTTTTATTTTGTTAATTATAGTATGGTCTATCGATCTTTATTTTGTCGCTAAAATGAAGTTTTAAGCATCAATACAATGAATTAGCGCATATATTTTGATAACAAGCACGTAATCCTGGTGATATATTAAACAACGCTTCATTATGCCGTTAGTCGAAAATATTAATTAGAATTTAGAAATAAGCCCCTATACAAAAATGCCTATTAGAATTAACTAATAGGCATTTTTTCTATACAGAGATCGGCTTTGCAAACAGAGCAACTGTCATGATATGACCCATTATATAAATGAGAACTGAACCCCTAAATTATAACTAAATTCACTTTCGATTCGATTTGCATATTCAAGGCCTGCTACGAGCCCAAAGGTAGAACCTAATTGGAACACGTTCTTCAGTCCAACCACATTCTTATGTTCTTCGACTGCTTCATATCGGTACGAAAGGTCGGTCATCCAATGCTTAGCAAGTTGAGCTTTTATTCCTGCCTTACAGTAGCCAGAGGTTTCAGAATAATGTCGCACATCTCGATCTGCACTGTAGTTGACGACACCGCAAGATACTGGAACTGAAAATGTTGATGAACGTTTGATGACATAACCTAGCCCGGCAGACCAAGTATTTATTTCAGAGCTAAATCGGGTTTGGAAATCGGCATTGCCTTCAACAAATACATCGTCAGTAATATTAGCGCTTGCATCAAGGTATAGTCCTGCTAGCCCCTTACTTTCTGAATTATTGTACTTATCGCCAAAATACGGCGTCATGGCATCTGATGAATAATTCGTTGCTTTATAGCCAAAGCCGATATAGGTAAAGTTATTAGCAATATCTGTATTGGCATAAACATTAGTTGATAATAATAACGTGAGTAGGAAGAACTTTTTCATGTGATACCTTATTTTCGATGTTCATTTAATATGCATTGGCTAATTATTGATATAGTAAGACTTTGTATTTTATATCACCATGAGAAAGATGTAAGTTTTGTCAGTGCTATAAAAATGCCTATTAGGATTAACTAATAGGCATTTTTATTACTCAATTATTCTAGAACTGCGATTGGTTAAGCTGTTGTTTGCTCTATCGGCGTTTCAGCTGCTTGACCTTGTTTTGACTTCAATAATCGGCTGGTAATGGTACCTGCTGTCATTGAACCACTCACATTCAGTGCCGTACGCGCCATATCAATTAATGGCTCAATCGAAATAAGCAGTGCTGCAATTGCGATAGGTAGGCCCATTGCTGGCAATACGATAAGAGCTGCGAACGTTGCACCACCACCCACACCGGCAATACCAAATGAACTGACCATGATAATTGCCACAAGCGATAAGATGAAGCTAAAGTCCATCGGGTCGATCCCAACACTTGGTGCAACCATGACCGCTAGCATAGCTGGATAAATACCCGCACAACCATTTTGACCAATCGTCGCGCCAAATGATGCTGATAGGTTGGCAATTGCTGGTGGCACGTTTAGCTCGTTAATTTGCGCTTCTACATTTAGTGGAATTGTAGCTGCGCTGCTGCGAGAGCTAAATGCAAATGTCAGTACAGGCCAGATTTTTTTGAAGTACTCTGTTGGTTTCACGCCAACAAATGATACTAAGATGCCGTGTACAACAAACATCAGTAAGATCGCCACATAAGACGCAACGATAAAGCCAAGAAGGTTAAGAATATCGCCAGCACTTGATGTTGCGACAACCTTCATCATTAAGGCTAAGATACCGTAAGGTGTGATCGCCATGATCATTTTCACTAAGCGCATTACAATCGCTTGTGATACATCGACAAAAGTTTTGATAGGTTTTGCTAGTTCAGCGTTTTCAGTACTGACTTTAAGCGCTGCAATACCGACTAGAATACCAAAGATAACCACGGCAATAATTGACGTTGAACGTGCACCCGTTAAATCAGCAAATGGGTTAGTTGGGATAAAGCTCACTAACATTTGTGGAATACTTAAATCACTCACTTGGCCTGCGCGTGATTCGATCACGGTGACACGTGCCACTTCGCGAGCACCTTCAGTCAGGCCTTCAGCTGATAAGCCAAACAGTTGCGCAATACCAATACCAATAATAGCTGATAGCATGGTTGTAAACAGTAACACACCGATAGTTAAGCCACTGATTTTACCAAGTGAACCTGAACGATCTAATTTAACCACCGCCGCAATCATGGATACGAGTACCAATGGCATGATCACCATTTTCAATAAACCAACGTAACCTTTACCTACGATATCAACCCAAGCAAGTGTTTCTTGAATGGTGCTGCTGCCTTCGCCGTAGCCAAGTTGTAGTAGTAAGCCAAACACACTACCTGAAATAAGACCTAATAAAACCAGGCGTGAAAGGGTATGGCCTTTACGTTGTTGGGTATTTATTAAATAAATGAGGATACCAAACACCGCTAAGTTAGCGGTAACTACTAATGACATGATGAATTCCTGTGAGTGCTGATAGCTCAAGTAACCTGATAGCACTACTTTGTGCAGTGTTTTTAAGCTATTTAATAACAATGGGTTGTATTTATTTCAGCAGATTACACTAGTGCCTTTCTTAGCAAAAAGAATTAAATTTCATTAGATATTACTTTTTGACATATAAAGGACTGCTTATTTATTTCTATTTGGCGTCAACTGTATTTTTTGTTTTATTTGTCAGCATTACGCTTGTTTTTAAATCGATATTCAGAGCGATTTTAGTCGTGCTATAGCTGTCTTAGATCAACGTAAATGTAGTTGTTAATGCATTCTAGTGAAAATTAAGTTGAATTATTCAAAAAATGTTGAATAATAGGGGCACATTATAAGTGACCTAAGTCACAACAATAGTTTGAAACAGGAATCATATTCACATGTCTAACTCATTTGTACTAGTGATCAACTCTGGTAGCTCATCTTTAAAATTCGCGGTAATCGATTCAAATACTGGAGATGCAGTTCTTAGTGGATTAGGGGAGTGTTTTGGCCTTCCTGAAGCGGTAGTTAGCTGGAAATATGAAGGACAGAAGTCTGAAGAAGCTATCACAGGCGAAGGCAATCATCATGAACTTGCAATTAAGCGTATTGTTGCATTGATCGAAACGTTAGGTCTGACTTCAGAACTTGTTGCTGTTGGTCACCGTATTGTTCATGGTGGTGAGAAATTCACTAGCACAGTAAAAATTGATGAGTCGGTATTAAACGAGATCCGTAACCTCTCTGACCTTGCACCACTGCATAACCCTGCTGGTGCAAAAGGTATTGAAGCTGCAATGATCGCTTTCCCATCATTACCACAATTCGCTGTGTTTGATACTGCATTCCACCAAACAATGCCTGCAAAAGCATTCACTGGCGCAATCTCTCACAAGCTTTACAAAGATTATGGTATTCGTCGTTATGGTTTCCACGGTACAAGCCATTATTTTGTTAGCCGTGAAGCAGCTAAAATGCTTAACAAACCAGTAGAAGAAAGCAGCTTTATCTCGGTACATTTAGGTAACGGCGCATCTGTATGTGCAATCCGTGATGGTCAAAGTGTTGATACAAGTATGGGCTTTACACCATTAGCGGGCCTTATGATGGGTACACGTTGTGGTGATTTAGATCCAGGCATCATTGAGTTCCTACTTAAAAAAGGTTGGACACAAGACGAAGTTTATAAAGAACTGAACACTAACTCAGGCTTTATGGGTGTATCGGGTCTAACAAGTGACTGCCGTGGTATTATCGATGCAATGGAAAAAGGCCATCAAGGCGCTAAATTAGCATTCCAAGTATTCACATACCGTGTAGCGAAATATATCGCGTCATACATGGTATCGCTTGAATCACTTGACGGTATTATCTTTACTGGCGGTATTGGTGAAAACGCACTGCCAATTCGTCGTGAAGTATTAGCTTACTTGAAGATTTTTGGCTATAAAGAAGATGAAAAAGCCAATGAATCTGCACGATTCGGTAATGGCGGATTGATTACTGAAGCAGGTACTCCTGCTGTTATGGTTATCCCAACCAACGAAGAATTTGTTATTGCGCAGCAGTCGGTTGAATTGCTGACGAAATAACTTTTGTCTTTTACTATTATATCTATAAGTCGCTGAATTTAAGCGGCTTTTTTATATCTGTTAAAGTGATAGTCATACAACAGTGTACAGATATGGACGCTGAACATCAGTATAATAACGATCTATAACTTGTAATTATGGAAGCTAAATTTAAACGCATATCTAGGTGTACAGTTTTACTTGACCACAACAAAGCTTTCCATGATGTTTAGTACAAGTCCATGCCTCTATGGCAGATTCGTCTACCCAAAATGTAATTGAACCACGTTGAGTTAACGCACGATTATACTCTGGCCAGTTTGTGACTTTGTTCTTCGACTTACCCATCAGATGAACCTTTTTAAATCCGTGATAATGATCGGATCACAAGATTTACGAAAGGTTCCCTGATTTAGTCAACAGCGCCCAATTAGGGCATCGATAATCCATCGGCCTTTTTGAAACTGTATTTTATTTCGAACCATGACCTAAACCTCATCACAACACACATTTAAGTATAGTTTACGAGGGCTGAGCATTAGTGGTAATCAGAAAGCCCTTTGATTAAGTTCAAAGGGCTTTTTTATACTGAATAAATTACTTATTTAATTGCGATCATGAATATTTCATTTATCTTGAAAAACTGTATTACATAAGTTAACTTGTTCTGCATACGACATTTCTGACATTAACTGTATTTGCTGCTCGGTTGCTCCTAATATTATTCCTTTGCTTTCATTATCAAGGTTATCAATCATCACCAGCATTTTACCACCTATCAAACGTAGCTTATCTGCTTTTGCTTTATTTGATTCTTTTAGTTCTATACTACAAACAGACGCAATACCAAAAACCTTTCCTGAGCTTATAAGGTCATTAGCCGAAGCGTTAAATGATACTAAAAATGCTGCTAGTATTAATTTTTTCATTTTATCACCTTACTTATCAAAATATTTAAATTCATTTTTTAGATAAGTACAGCCTGTTTCACATGCTATGTAATAACCTGTATAATTGTAATTTGCATACGTTGTGCTTTTGCTAACAACTAACGTATTTCCATCTGTGTTGTGGATTAGGCGGCTTTCAGATATATTATTGCTTCTTGTTTTTTCATGCCTTGGCTTAATGCTCTTACCGTAATTGCTATATTCAACGATAAGAGTATCAAATAACGCTATATTTCTTCTAATAATGTTATTTAAATCGTTTTGACTTTTAGCATTTATATCGTAATTCATAGAGTATTCAGATATTGCAATTTTATCTGACGATCTCAAAGTTATACTTCTATAGTTGCGACCTGTTAATGTTTTTGGATTCCAATTACAAAAGTAATTAATGTCATTAAATCTAACCTGTGCGCCCTTCTCATTACATACATCAGTGAATTCAGATGCTTGCACTGCTGGAGCAATTAGTAACGCTGCTAGTATTAATTTTTTCATTCTTTAATTCCATGCTTATATTATGACTACTATAAAATATTGAACTTTTTTAAAGTATGTCATTTAGAAACTATTTTCTCTAAATGACATACTCGACATTGATGTAGATCAAGGCGTTGTCACTTTAGGGATCGCACTATCCAGAATCATTCTTGCTTTTGTATAACCTATTTAAAGAACAACGAAGGTTTGTTGGACTTATCACGAAATATATCTCGTAAACTTAATAATTTACCTGATTACCACTGTAGTGATACGGTGAAGCTAGCCACTCGATTAGAGGCTGAAGAAGGTTTTCGATAGTAACCTTAATTGGTTTGATTATGACGGGGTAGAAAATTCAATCGATGTTGGAAAACAGATATCTCACCATAATTGTATATATTGTAACATTTATAGTGATTTACATCACAACTTCAAGTGAAAAGCTTTCATTTTTCGTGGTTGCATAGATATTTACAGTTTGTGACTGTAGTACGAGATGTGCACCAACCAACGAAGAATTCGTTATTGCGCAGCAGTCGGTTGAACTACTGTAAATCATCATTAAAAATCGATGACGTGAAACCAGCTCTTGTCGCTCCCGTCGATCAGTTAAGATAAATATGATCGGCTGAGTGATTTAAAATACCCTCTTTCGTATAGATTGAGGGTATTTTTTTGTTTGTTCGACTTATGAGTGCGCAGCATATTGACAATATAGCCAGTCTTATAGATAATTTGTCGTAATGTAGTAAAAAGAGTTTATGATGCTAATACCAACGCATTTAATCAAAGTGATCTGTTTGTTGCTCGTGAGTATTGTACTCTCAAGCATGACTGTCTACGCTCCTCTTTCTGCTCATAACCTGTCATCTAAAGTTGAAACTACCGAACATGAAGTGCATTGTGATGCTGCATGTATGATGGAAATGCCCCTAGAAGGGAGCTGCTGCGACTTTTTGGAAAGTAATATTGAAAACCAATGTTGTTTCCCAAACGCAACGACAAGTTATGCCATTATCTCTATGTCAGCGTTGAATGCTCGTCAGCCTTTTACGTTAAGCCTTATTCATCGAGACATTCCACAAGTTAGTTTAGCTATCCCAGATCTATTGTATCGACCTCCCATCGTTTAATATCAGCCTAATACCCACATCCGCACTCCTATTCGAGTGAGATATACCTATTCTTTTCGTTAACGCGTTTTAGAAAGCATTGACGATCCGAAATATTATCGAATAGAAAAATGTTTTAATGGATAATTAAAGGTTATAGATACCAGTGAAAATATTATTTTTTTGTTCTCTACTTTTATCGATCAATGCTGCCTATGCAGATAGCAAATATTCATTTGAGCAGGGTGAACATTTATTCAGAACTGCAGGTGGATACGGCTGCTCGACATGCCACGGTATGTTCGCACAAGGCGGAGGCAATATTGGCGGTGATGTCAGAGGGAAAGGTATAGACAAACTTAACAGTGCTTTAGAGAAAGAGCCAACGATGCTGCTACTTAGCAACGTGCTTAATCGAGAACAGCGAAAACTACTTTCCTCATACCTTATCGAACTAGGGAAAATGCCATCCGTAGAATGGATAATTGATGGTCAAGTTACTGGTAACAGTGCATCTATAAAAAAAGGTGTGCTAAGTCAGCTAATTCTCGTAAATAAAAGACTAGAGACAATCAAAGTAGCATTGCCGTTTGTTGCTAAATCCTCATTTATTGAGATTAAGCCATATGAAACCAAAGCAGTTCAATGGATACCTAAAGAGGGAACGATTGAACTCGTCTATAAGCAAAATGTGCAAGTTATTCAAACTAAGTAATGAATCCAAATTCAAGGAATTTAAAATGAAAACAATTACAAAATTAATTGCAATATTAACACTCACGTTTACTTCTGCTGCGTTCGCCAAACCGACGATTGAATTATACAAGTCACCATCGTGTGGTTGCTGCGTTGAATGGGCAGAAATAATGGAAGAAAAAGGCTATAAAGTGAATGTTCATCACCAACGTGACTGGAGTTCAGTGAATAAAAAATTCGGTATGCCGAGTCAATTAAACTCTTGCCACACAGCGGTTGTCGACGGCTATATGGTTGAAGGACATGTGCCAGAAAAGGATATCGCACGTTTGCTTAGCGAACGTCCGAGCGATATATCAGGCCTTACTGCTCCAGGTATGCCACAGCACTCGCCTGGCATGGCAGCACCTGGTCAAAAATACAAAGATTTTAACGTGATTGCTTTTGATAAAAATGGAAACCTGAGTTTATATACAAAGTATTAAGATAATAACGAGGTAGGGCTGCGAGTTAGCTCTACCTATACTCAGACACTTCGCTTTATTTGATATTTTAGTTATTGCTCAGCAGTCGGTTTGAACTGCTGTAAATCACCAATTTTACAAAATAGATGAGGTAAAGACCGCTCTTGTAGCGGTTTTTTTTTAATTTTTTTAATTAATTTAATCATCAATGTTGTCGCTCCTTACCTGTAAGTTTGATCTTGTTAAATATAATAAATTTGATAAAGGTCACATCTTATTAACTGCCTTTGCAACCTTAATTTAACATTAAACACTGTGTTTTGATCCCGTAGCAATACTTTATCTTGTGCGAGGAGCTGTATCGGTGTCTAGTATAGTTAGGTATGTTGATGGTATGTCCCTTTAATTTTAGTGCTCTATGTATTTACCATTTTCTTGTTTGTATTTGACTCTTTTTATTGAAGTGTTAAGGATGAAAACATGAAGAAAAAACTATTAGTCGTAGCCCTTGGCCTATCTAGCTCTATGATGTTAGGTGGTTGCGGTGGTGGAAGTGATGACAATTCGGGTTCAGCTGCCGCAGCTGCCCCTACTGCTACCCCTGTTTTTTATAATGCAAAAATAATTGACGGTTATCTAAAAAATGCAGAAGTTTGGCTCGATGTTAATGGCGATAAGCAGCTCGACAGTAATGAACCATCGACACTTTCAGGAGACGGAGGTGTTGCTACATTAGATGTCACTGGCATCGTAAGCCCACAACAATACGCTATTTATGCAAAAATTATTGTTGGTCAAACGGTAGATGAAGATGGCGATGCTATCACAAGCGATTATATGATGTCTGCGCCTCCTGGAGATACTGAAGTTACCCCTCTGTCGACCTTGGTTCATATTATCATAGAACAAAATACCGATGGTACTGAAACGCCTGAAGCACTTGAAGTAGTGAAACAAGCTGCGATAGCTGAAGTTGCAAATAACTTTGGTATTCAAGAATCGGATGTTTTAAGTGATTACATTGCAAGTGGCAGTGGCAGTACTACATTTGTAGCAAAGAATATCGTCAATTCGAAAATACTGCCCGAAGATGAAAATGAGTTTACTGTCGCTATTAGCGATGACGTTGATACCTCAGCATTTAATAAACAGGTCGCTGTTGTTAGCGATTCGATTAAAGATGTTGTTGTCGCCGTAGCGGAAGATGATCTTGCGGCGGAAGGTGATCTATTTACTAATGGTGATTTAGATACCGATACTGATACGGATGGTGTGCCTGATGCGCTTGATGCATTCGCTGCTGATGCTAGTGAATGGTTAGATAGTGATAAAGATGGCATAGGTAACAATGCAGACCCCGATGATGATAATGATGGCGTAGAAGACAGTCTTGATCCCGATCCTCTTGATCCAGCTGTCAGTGAGTATGCAGATTGTGTTATTAAATATATGCCGGAAGGTGTGTCCGTTGATGATTTCAGTGCCACTATCGCAGCCTGTGAAGGCTTACCGGAAATGGATTTACCAGGTAATGCCCTTATACGTCTTACAGGTTCAATACAACCACGTGCCTATGTATTCAATGTTGATAATACGGCCGATTTTTATCGTAATGGTATTAAATACAACCGAGTATGGAATATTAATGGAAGTGGCAATTTAGCACTTTATAATGGTGATGGACAAACGCTTAACTATCTCATGCGCCTGATTGATAATTCAAGCGAGGATTGGAAATTTGCAGTGTACGATAACGGTAAACAATCAGTCTGGACGACCAGTTACAAAGATCTTGATGTTTCTGTTGATGTTCTCGCATGTGAAGATCTTAGCTCTGGATGGAATGACGTTGCTAATGAGCCGCAGAATTACCGTAGTTACGAGCAGTTTAAACAAGCCATTACATCTTGTCAGGAAGGTAAACTTGTTGCCGACTTAAGTGCTGGTTTTATTGATCAAGGTATTATTTTGACAACGAGTGATGCGCTAAGCCCTGCTGATGATGTTGAAACGTATCAATTCAATCAAGATGGTACCGGTATGTTTACTTATAATGAAGGCGCCGGTGACATCAGCCTACCAATGAATTGGACAATCCATGAAGAAGGTATTGTTAAAGTTGTGATCGCTTATACGGATGGCGATGATAATCCGCAAACCGTACATGATTTTCTTGCCATTGTTGAAACCAACGGTATCGATTTCAGTATAAAATTCTTTAGTCGCAGCACTGAATGGCAAGGAACCGGTGATGATGCTCTCGGTGACTTATGGAGTGATGCCTTTAGCGCTGATAATATTGAATAAAAGCGTATATTTTTAGTTAAAGTTATAGCAAGAGTTAATGCCCATCTGTTTCGCTGGTGGGCATTTTTATTGGGTAATTTAAATTGACTAGCGTAATTGACTGTCTTTACTGCCACGACGATTATATCCTTCAATGGCTTTATTTTGCTTGTCTACTATCCCCTGACAAGCTACACATAACTCGACACCTGGAATAGCTTGTCTTCGCGCCTTAGGAATAAGTAGGCCACATTCACTACACTCATTAGTTAGATTCTCATGGTGAAGTCTACTGCGAGCTAGGCTGACGGCATCAGCAAGCGTTGCATCAATCTGTTCTTGTACACCACCATCTTTTGCAAAACCACCTGCCATATGTTTACCTTATTTATGATGAATAGTTTGTAATTGATAGATATATTGTAGGTTGTTTTCTTCGATTTATTTTATTAAGCATAAAACTTTCTCTTGTTAACATCATCCTTATTAGCGCATTATACTAATGTAAATATAAACATTATTATCCTAAGGAAGATTATTAGATGGATCACGAGCAAGTATATAAGATTGGAACACCAGGTCAAAAATGGACAGCTGAAGATAAAGCTACATGGCTAGCGAAGCAAAAGGTAGTTCGTACTTACAAAAAAGAAGTACTCGAGAAATTAGCACCACTGCAGCAAGACTTTGATGTTGAACAGTACGGTGCCTTGTCTTATGACCCTGCTCGCTTTCCGTTATTTGTGGTGAAAACACGTGATTGGGACAATACGAAACCGACAATATTAGTGACTGGTGGTGTCCATGGTTATGAAACCAGTGGAGTACAAGGTGCTATTCGCTTTATCGAAACTCAAGCGCTGAATTACAGTGCGCAGTTTAATATTATTGTCGCGCCTTGTGTTAGTCCTTGGGGTTATGAAACTATTAACCGTTGGAATCAAAACGCAGTCGATCCGAACCGCTCTTTCGTTGAAAGTAGTCCGGCCGAAGAGTCAGCAGCATTAATGCAATGCGTTGCCAAACTTGGTGTAAAGATCACTGCACATATCGATTTACACGAAACGACAGATACCGATAACAGTGAATTTAGACCCGCATTAGCTGCGCGTGATGCGGTTGTGCATGACAATTGGAATATTCCAGATGGGTTTTATTTAGTGGGTGATACGCTTAACCCGAACACCGAATTCCAAACGTATATTATTAATGCGGTCAGCGAAGTAACGCATATTGCACCAGCCGATGATAGCGGTCGTATTATTGGTGCAAAGCTGGCGCAATTTGGCGTGATTAATTATGCCACTAAAGCGCTTGGTTTATGCTCTGGCTTCAGTGATTGCACTTACGGTACGACGACAGAAGTCTACCCTGATAGCCCGTTAGTTGATGATGAAAACTGTATTCAAGCACAGGTTATCGCGATCACTAGTGGTCTTGATTATTTACTTCAGCACAATAAATAGTGTCCTGAATTTGAATGATAAATTTAACGTTTACAGTGATTAAACTGTAAGCGTTTGTCAGAGTTACTTAATGAAATCATTAAATACTTTATAGTGATGTCTTTTATTCTGTTTCATCATATCCATTCAACATAAATTCCACATTATGCTTTGTAGGATGCGATGAAATAATCCAATATTAGAAAGCATTATGCCAAAATTTCAAGCTCCTACCTTTACATTAGCATTACTCCATCCCAAGTTCTGGCCTGTTTGGTTCTTTGTCGGTCTGTTGGCCTTGACTGTTTTATTATTACCTTATCGCTTGTTATTACACCTTGGGCGCGGCCTTGGTTATGTTGTTATTAAGTTAGCAAAAAGCCGCGTGGCAATCGTGCAACGTAATTTAGAACTGGCTTTTCCTGATATGACCGATACTGAACGTCAAAACCTTAGCGAAGAAAATATCAAAAATACTGGTTTAGCGATGATTGAAATGGGCATTGCTTGGTTTTGGCCAACGTGGCGATTTAAAAAACACCTGATTGTAAACAACGCAGAAGAAGTATTAGCGCTAGAGCAGCAGGGGAAGGGCGTATTAGTTGTCGCAGTTCATGCTTTAAATTTAGAAATCACAGCGCGAGCATTTGCATTGTTTGCCCCTGGGTATGGTGTCTATCGTCAGCACAGTAACCCGGCGTATAATTTTATTCAGCATTGGGGGCGCACGCATCATGGTAATAAAATGGTAGATCGAAAAGATGTAAAAGGCATGTTGCGCGTACTTAGAAATGGCGGGCGTTTATGGTATCTACCTGATCAAGACTATGGCTTTGAACATGCTGTGTTTGTCCCATTTTTTGCTGTCGAAGAGGCAGCGACAACATCAGGAACGAGTATACTTGTTGATGCCAGTAAATGCGCGGTGATCACAGCATCAAGCTTTCGTAAAAATGAGACTTACACGCTCGAAATAGACCCTGATATTAGTAGTCAGTTCCCACGTCGTGATCCCGAGGGGGCTGCACGGGTGATGAATAGCGCATTAGAAAAAGTGATCCTGCGCGGACTCGATCAATGGATGTGGTTACATCGACGCTTTAAAACGATGCCTGATAATCAAAATAAGGGTATTCGTTATAAAAAATAACGACAGACTTATCCTCATCTATTTGCTGTAATTTTGTACACAGTTCGATCTTTGCAGGTAAAACGATTACCATTATGAATTAGTCTGTAGTCTGAGATGATTACATGTAACGGCAGCATGCTCGTCACTTGTAATATGTATGTTGCTGCATGATATGAATATTAGGTGAAAGGATAAGTTTTGGATTTAATGAATGATGAAAAGTTTATGCTGCGCGCATTAGCACTTTCAAAATTGGCACTACCAAATTGTCGACCTAATCCACCCGTGGGTTGTGTGTTAGTCAAAAATAACCAAATTGTCAGTGAGGGGTTTACCCAAGCACCAGGCCAACATCATGCAGAGGCACAAGCAATTGCAAACTATGAACACGGGTTAGAAGATGTTACAGCGTATGTGACATTAGAACCTTGTTCGTTTGTGGGTCGAACACCATCTTGTGCGCACACACTTGCAGGGCTTAATATTAAACGTGTTGTTGTCGCAACCGTTGATCCTGATCCACGTAACAGTGGAAAAGGAATTGCTGTGTTAACTGATGCGGGTATTGATGTGGAAATCGGTGTTTGCCAACGTGCAGTCGCTGAATTTATCAGCCCTTATTTATTGGGATAATAAATTTACATTGTGATGTATACTCAGTTGTATATTTAATTGATAGATGGATTTAGCTTAAATGAAAAAATTAGTTATAGCGATAACGACTTTAATATTTGCACTGGGATTAACGGCCTGTGCAGAATTAAAAACAGTCGGCCGTGATATTGGTCATGCAACAAGAGACGTGACAACATCAATTGGCCACGCCTCTCGGGATATTGCTAAAGACGTCAGTAATGAAGTTAAAAACTAGATGAAGTTAAATTCTATATAACAGCCTAGCTTGAAGTGCTCTAACTGGCTAATTGAGCACTTAAGACACCACTATTTCGACAAAACCTTTGTGAACCACTTACTCATCAATAACGAATAGCCTCTTTATTCGCATTACGACCTAAACGTATTCCATCTCTAATATTAAGACCAATCATGGCCAAGTTTACCATTCCAGCGATGATCTCAACAATTTGAACCGTCCAATATAAATCATTAAATTGACCTAATCCAGACCATTTTGCTAATACGATCGCAGCGGGTAATAAAATAAACACCCCATTGATGGCAGCGATCTTCATTCGCGTTTGCTTGACCTTAAATGGCCCCTTCGCCACACCAGGATATAGTTTTGCTGCGGATATACCAGTAATCATCATCGCTAAAATTAGCCCTGGGATGAACATCAAGACGCTACTTTTAACGTGGGCAATCTGCTGTGGTGTTGCGAAAAAATCGGCAACGATGGTACTTGTCAAAAACGATGTAATGAATAAAAATGCAAAAATAGCCGCCGTTTTGTGTATTTTTTTCAGTGTCTTAGTATTCATTATAAAGTCTCTCTGTAAGTGTAAATAAAGTCGTGTGACGAAGGTGAAATACTATTTTCTTATTACGATATTAATCAATTGCTTACTAGCGTGAACGGTATTGGCGATGACAATTTCTGCACGTACTGTTTGCTTGTTTCAATGCATTTTTAGCCATGCCCTTATCTTGCTGTTGTATCGCAGTATCCATGGAAACAAAGCTATTATCCATTTTGGCTAATGCACCTTTGAACTTTATATTGTTATCCCACACCTTACTTTTTGCTTTACTGCCTGATTGACTTCCCGGCACGAAAAGATACTGCAATGACGCAGAATTAGCGAGCAGATCGGCACTTAATATTTCGAGTTGCTGCCAGTCTGGTGATGACTTACCAAGTGCTCTGTCTATTTGTTTTTGTTGTTTAGCAATTTGTGAAAATGCATGTTGGCGTGATTCTACATCACGTATTTTTGTTTCTGCAGATACACTATCAGATGCTTGCGCTGACATAGCGGTTAAACCGAATGTGAGTGAAAGTACTGCTATTAATGTATTTATGCGTTTAGATACCGGCATATAAAGCTCCTGATTGAATATTTAAGTTTGTCTGAATGGACTTGCTATTTAATTTACATAAAAATCGTTGCGTGCGCAACAGTTGTCGTGTAAATTATTGTAATCGCACTTAACAACAGGGTTTTAAAATGAAAATTTGGGATTTACCAACACGGTTATATCATTGGTTACAGGCTATATTGTTTATGGCGCTGATTATTACTGGCTATAATGGCGAAGGGCCGCATATACAGTTAGGCCTAGGTTTATTTACGTTAGTGATGTGGCGGATAGTGTGGGGCATAGTTGGTAGTGAAACAAATCGTTTTAAGCAATTCGTTCGTTCGCCAAAATTTATGTGGCAATATTTTCGAGGGCAGGAAGAGCAGAGTGTTGGCCATAATCCAGCCGGTGGTTGGATGGTGGTAAGTTTATTACTTTGTTTGTTATTACAATGTATCTCAGGCTTAGTGCTTGCGGGGTTCGCTGATAGTTTACCATTGGCTGAATTATGGTTAACAGATTGGCTTTTCGATATTTTTTCTTTAATTCACGATTGGCTGTTTTACGTTTTACCGCTATTAATCTTTATGCATGTTAGTGCGATTATCGGTTATAAGTTATGTGATAAACCCTTGTTATTGGCGATGTTCACGGGTTATCAAGCTAAATATACAGCCATTTCTATACGCTTTGAATCAAATTTAAAAGCCTTATTGGTGCTTATTGTGACAGTATTCGTTACCATAGCATTAGTTACGCGTTCATAATTAGTGCTGCGTGTTCATAATTAGCATAGGTACAAAATGGAAAACAAGTTTGACCGTCAAAAAAGCTTTGGTTGGTTACTTAATGTAGTTGCGAATAAAGCAGCAAAAGATTTTGATAACGAATTAAAAAAACAAGGCTTATCGATAGCGCTGTGGCCGACATTAATGTGTCTGTGGGAAGAAGAGGGCGTGACACAACGTGAAATAGCCTTAAAATCTAAAGTCGAAAGCTCGACGACAACCCGCACATTAGATAAATTAGTCACTTTAGGATTGGTTGAACGCAGAGAAGATCCGAATAGTCGTCGCTCTTTTCGTATCTATTTAACGGATGCTGGGCGCGCTTTAAAAGCGGATTTACTGCCAATCCCTATGGCGATTAATGCTAATTTACTTAGCGCGTTAGAAGGCGAAGAGCAACAAGAAATAGTACGCTTATTACAAAAAGTAGTAGCTGAGATTTAATACACGCGAAGGTAATTCATAGGGCTTAGATTCAGCCCTTGTTCTTGCTTAAATCGAACTGTATTCGGTGTTATGCTACTTTAGGGTTTGATAGCCAGCCCAAATACGCGTCGCTGTTGTGATCCAGCATAGCGCCGCGAACGTGTAAGCAATGATGGCAAAGTATTGTGGTAATAAGCACACTAAAATAAAGCAGAATATTGTTTCGGTGCCTTCGGTTAGTCCACCTATGTAGTACATAGATTTATGTTTATAAACCGGATTTTCGATGTTTTGCTTACTCGCCATGATCGCAAAAGCTAAAAAGCTGGTACCAGTGCCAATAAACGCGAAAATCAAAAATGCACCTGCGACGGCGTTAGCGCCAGGGTCGGCCACCACAAAGCCAAACGGCACCAATGAATAAAATAGAAAATCCAAAGTAATATCTAAAAAACCACCACTGTCACTAATTCCTTGTATACGTGCGACAGCGCCATCGACCGCGTCAAGTATGCGATTTAAAGCGATGAATACCAAGGCGATATTGTATTCTTGCAGTGCTAATGCTGGAAAGCACATCAACCCAAGCACAAACCCTAATAAGGTGACTTGATCGGCTTTTATACCGGCCTTATGTACCAGTTTGGCCGTAGTGTTGATCGGCCAACGGATAATTTTAATTGTATAACGATCAAGCATTTTGAGTTTCCTTATTCCAAGGCCAGTGTAGGCATTGACTCCCTGTTGGGACATCGTCAGCGTCATGCGTTACCATTAATACGGGCAGTTGTCTGCTGACTGTTTGGGCAAATACCCAATTTCTAAATTCGCTGCGTAATGATTTGTCTAATTTGCTAAATGGTTCATCGAGTAATACCACGGCAGGTTCGGCAAGTAGCATGCGCATCATACTAATTCGCGCACGTTGGCCGCCAGATATTTGCATGGGTGATTTATCTGCCAATTCGGCTAGGTTGAGGTCGCTTAGTGTTTTTAGTGCTTGGGCTTTTCGCTGTGATTTTTTGACCTGGTTGGGTAGTGCGATCGCTAAATTTTCCCAAACATTTAAATGGGGGAATAATAAATCATCTTGAAATAAGATACCGATATTACGTTTTTCCGCAGGTAATGTCGTTAATAATCGCTGCTGGTAATAACATTCACCTTGATAGCTAAAATCAGCTGACTTATGTCCAGCGATAGCGCTTAATAAACTCGACTTTCCACAGCCACTCGGCCCCATTAATGTTAATATTTCACCGGGTTTCACAGTAAACGAGATAGGTGCAAACAAAGGTTGTTTGTTATTATCAAGAATACAGAGGTTATTTACTGATAGAGACATTGCGTGTCGTTACTCTACTATTTGTTGATGTTGATGTTGATGACGAGTTCGGCGCTGAGTTCGTCGTATTAGTATGATGATTTGAGCCTGCGCTTTGTTGTTCGAGTGAGCCCGTTTTACGGCTTACCAGTATCGCGATAATATAAAATATGAACGGTGTAATTGATTGTAATAACGCATAAATGGCACTTATTCTACGATCTTGTCCACTCGATAACGCGACCGCCTCGGTTGTTAAGGTTGATATACGCCCAGCCCCTAGCATTAATGTTGGTAGGTATTGCGCTAGACTGACACTGATCCCTACTGCCCAAGCTATCCAAATAGCCGGGAGTAATAATGGCCGTTTGATCTGCCACCAGGTTTTAAACGGCGACATGCCTAAACTCAGTGCAACATTATCTAAACGTTGATCGTAACTGCGCCATGGCCCATCAAGTGCAAGGAAGATATAAGGGAAAGCAAAGAAGATATGTGCCCAGATCACCCACAAATAATAATACTGATTAGCGATGTATAACGTCGCCACTTGAATACCGAATAATAAGGACAGCTGCGGGGCCAGCATCGGGATTGCAATTAACAACCTTGGTACTTTTAACCGTCGTTTATTGGTTTCTGCTTTAGCGCTATGTTCATGCACAATAATCGCGAATATTAAAGCTATCGTGGCGCTAACTAACGCGATTATCATGCTATTAGCGATAATGTCGAGTAAGTAATGCCATTCTTGTTGCCAAAACCGCAGTGACCAACGAGAAGGGGTTATATCTGGGAATCGCCAGCGTTGTGCAAACGACCAGATTAATAGTATAGGCAAGGTAATAAGGGCGATAAGGTAAGTGACGATAATAATACTTTTACCACCAATTGGCAGCGAATAGCGCCCATTTGATTGCCAAGTCTTACATTTTACCGTTATTAACCACTCCGCAAAGCGGATACTAAACAGGGTGAACAAGCATAGTAGTGATAATACTAACGCACCAGCAGAGGCTTTAGGTAGTGTGGCAAGATCGGCGTCGTTGAGCCATTGCCATACCAACACAGCGAGTGTTGGCGGCTGTGTAGGACCAATGATAAGGGCGACATCCACCACAGAAATACTATAAGCCATCACGGCAAACAATGAGAAACGGATCTTAGGTAACCATTGCGGCAAGATGAGTTTTTGCCATGCTTGGGCATTGTTATAACTCAAGCTCTGCGCCGTGATAAGCGTGGTATTAATATTTAATTGTTTGAGAAGTGGAATACTCATGAACAGTAGAAAGGGGATTTCTTTCAGTGTTAGCGCGACAATGAGGCCAAGACCATATTGATCATGAATTAATTGCCAGTGTATTTGCTCACCAAATATCCGGGCAATAAAGCCACTGGGGGTGAATAGGAATGCAAAACCGACCGCAAACGCAACATGTGGCAGCGCCATAATAGGCGCCAATAAAGTTTCTATTTTTTTCCACCATCGGCTATGCCAGCAAGATTGTAAAATAGCGAAGCAACAGACTGCAGATAATAATGTACTAGCAATACTGACAAATAAAGTCAGTATGATGGATTGGTCTAACCCCGGCCAAGCAAGCAGGGTATTAAAACCAGTAAATGAAAATGTGTATTGATCAATCGCGGGGATATAACCGAAGGCGGAAAAAATTAGTCCAACCAGCCCAGGCAATAAAGGTAAAAAACTAATAATGACCGTCAGCAGCACAACCATTTTAAAAGTGATGGATGCGACTGACTGGCTGTTTACTGATTTTAATAAAGCGTTCAATTCATATCCGTAGCTAGTGTCCGTAGCGTTTTTGCCATTCAGCTTCAAGTGCTGCTTGCCAACTTGGGTGTGGTTCTGGGATTGATTTAAACAATTTGGTTTTTTGTGCCGAACCAGTGATGTGCTGCGGTGCTAATACTGTAGGGTCGCCCCAAATCGCTAAATCCCCTTTACGAGACTGTGCTTCAGGGCTTAATAAGAAGTTAATCGCCACGAGTGCGCCTTCTTTCGCTGCTGCATTCCATGGTATTGAGAGGAAATGGATGTTCGATAATGCACCGGCTTTCATTGCATAAGCAACCGTGGTATCGCTGAGCTTGCCACTCTGCTGTGATGTGGTCGCTTCATTGGGATTAAACGAAATGGCAATATCGAGTTCGCCATCATCGAGCAGTTGAATAGTTTCAGATGCGCTACTTGGGAATTGTTTACCTTGATGCCAAGCAACGGCATTTAATTTGTCGATATAATCCCATAACGGTGCCGATATCGCGGTGAACGTCTGAGTATCTACGGGCATATATAACTTTGTGTTATCACTGGCTAACTCTAACAAGGCCGCTTTTAAAAAGCTGGTGCCGTGAAATGAGGGTGGTTTTGGGTAAGTAATTTTATTTGGGTGCTCAATTGCGTAAGCAAGCAATTCGTTAAAACTTGTTGGTGGGTTATCTAAGTTTTCAGTGTCATAAATAAACACGAGCTGACCAAGCCCCCAAGGTGCTTCTAATCCGAGAGTGGGTTCTGAAAAGTCGCTGTCGACAGGTAAGGTTTTGTCAACATAGCGCCAGTTAGGTAATTGTGTGGCGAATGACTCTGTAATAAGGTCATAGCGCTTCATTGATTTGAAGTTTTCACCGTTTACCCAAACCATATCAACACTGCCGTTAGTATTCTTTTTTGCGGTTTTCTCTGCGGCTAAGCGGGTGATGGCTTCGGCAATATCACCGACTTTAACGTGCTTAAGGTGCACGCCGTATTCACTGCTTAACCGTTTATCAGCCCAACGTAAGTAGTTATTGATTTCAGGGCTGCCACCCCATGCATAAAAATAAACGGTTTGTCCTTTGGCTTTTTGTTCTACAGTTGGCCAATCTAGGTCTGTGGCTTGGCCAAGTGCACTGATTAACAATAAGCTAAAACCAACGAATAGTTTATGCATGAAATTTCCTTTTTCTAGTTGAGCGAACATGACTGCCTGCAATGTCTATAAAATGAATTATAACGCATTGTAATCATATTCATATACTCATCTTAGTTGTAGCTAGTTAAATTACATCAAGATGTTAGAAGTGTGACTCGCTCGGGCATGGATATGACAGAACAGAATTACCTAAGGTAAATAATGCTGTACAGTTAAGGCTTCATTTTGGGTTAAGAGCGTAGCAGCGAAAAGTATGACTAAATTTAAACCAGCACAGGGCCTGAGCAATAACCACCTGCAATCTATGTTGTCTAGCTCTGGCCCTAGAAAATATTTCGAGAAACGACGTGCTAACCAATTACTCTGCTTGGCAAAGCAGCATATTATCACCACGCCGCAAGGGGTTAGATTAGAGGGTTTTTTAAGCCGAAATAACACCACTACACCATCGAAAGGACTTGCTGTAATCTTACATGGTTGGGAAGGCTGTGCTGATTCGTTGTATGTATTATCCAGTGGCCAAAAGTTACTTGATGCGGGCTACGATGTGTTTCGTCTTAACTTTCGCGATCATGGTGATACCCACCATTTAAACGCGGAACTATTTAACTCGTCACGTTTAGAAGAGGTGGCTGAAGCGGTTAAATACCTTTGCCATCATTTTGGTGGTAACCATAACGTGTTATGTGGTTATTCACTCGGTGGTAATTTCTGTTTACGCGTAGCAAATACCGCCAAGTCTGCGGGTATTGCGTTACACCAAGCGATTGCGATCTGTCCTGTGTTACATCCAACCACCACTATGGCCGAATTAAGTGCCGGTTTTCCATTATATGAGCAGTACTTCGTCGCCAAGTGGAAACGTTCTTTAGTCAAAAAGTTACGCTATTATCCACAGTTAGGTTATGGCAAAGCATTGAAAAAACTAAAGACACTCGATGAAATGAATTTATTTTTTGTTGATCGTTATACAAACTTTACCAGTCGAGATGAATACTTTGAGGCTTACTCGGTTGTTGATGCAGGGTTGAGCCAACTGGCAATACCAACCACGATCATTACGTCTGAAGACGATCCTATGATCCCACCTGGTCACCTCGCTCAGTTACACCAATCGCAATGGCTGACCATCGATCTACAAGCTAAAGGCGGGCACTGTGCGTTTATTAAAAATTGGAAGTTTGAAAGCTGGGCCAGTGAGCGTATTGCCCAGCTTGTAGAATAGCGAACTGTGAATAGGTGAATAGGTGAATAGGTGAATAGTTGAACAGTAAAATAGTAGAATAATCGTGTTTAGCGCGAGCAATGCTTATTGATATTCGCCATGAAATTGATTAATGACGGCACATGATTCGCCACAAACGGTAGCCCTGTATTAACTAAAGAGACTGTAATATCACGTTCAGGGTCAGCCCACAATAGTTTATTAATCAAACCGATATGACCAAATGCCTGAGCACTATTTATACCCCATAAACCGACAGGGCTTGCGCCGAGCATCATGCCAGCGCTATAACGCATTGGCGCCATCAGCGTACGATCAAATTCGAGTGTGCCCGTTTCTTGGGTCAAACCTTGTACTGTTACCGGCTGGCATATTTGTTTGCCTTCCCAGACTCCATCATTTAATAGCATTTGATAGAAACGCCCCATTTCTTCTGCTGTTCCCATTAGGTTTGCAGACGGTATGACTGCTTGTTGAAAAATGGCGGTATTACTGACTTCGGCCACATGCTCAAATGAACCACCTAATACCCGTTTAATAAAGTATGAAATCGGGTACATGGCTTTGATTCCAGTCGCGTAGTTATCCGCTAAAGCACAGGCTTCTGTGTCATCTAAGCCATAGCAAAAGTATTTCATTTGCATTGGTTTTCGCACTCTTAAATCAAGAAATTTTTGTATGCTCATACCACTGGCTTGCTTAATTATGCGCTCTAAAATATAGCCGCCACTTACCGCGTGATAAGCGAGTTTACCCACTTCTGTTGTCGGTAATTGTTTGGCGCAAAGCTGCTGCCAAATTTCATCATTGTCGGCCAGCGCATTAATACCCAGTGAACTTGGCATCGTTGACATACCACTGCGATGCGATAAGACTTGATGGATAGTGATGCCCTGTTTACCGTGTTGGCCAAATTCAGGTAAATGTGTGCTCACCGTATCGTGTAAATTGATGAGCTTATCTTCATTGAGCAAATGGATTAAAAATGCTGTCACTGCCTTTGATCCCGAGAAATAACAAATAGGCGTCTCAGGTTGCATTAATCGGGCATCTATATCTGCTTTTTCATTGGGCTTATGGCCATTAGCATAGCCAATAGAACGGCTTAAAATAATCTTACCCTGGCGGCGAAAACACAGCGATATAGCGGGGTGGGTTGCCGTTTTATAGATCTCTTCGACGGATTGCCAGATCGCATCGACGCCATCACGGGTCATGCCAACGGATAAAGGTTCCACTTCTTCGTCTCGATTAATCGTTGTTACAGTGGCGAGTGATTCTGGTAGGTGTATGGTATTGCCAAAGCGCAAATACCTGTTTGCGCGTACTAAATTTTTTAATCCAAAATCAATAATCATGTCGCTAACTCAAGTTGTAGGGTATACAAATGAAGATAGAGTTATATTTTAGAATAAACAATTAGGTTTGAATTTAATTTAACGGCCAGCGTAAACTGGCCTGATGTGAGGGGCGTGCTTCCTAACGTTTTAACTTTAATGCAATGCCAGCTGAAATAGTGATAAATAGCGCCGAGATCCATAAGCACATTTCCAAACCGTAAACTTGAAATACCCAGCCTGACAACAGAGTACCAATCAATCGACCCATCGCATTCGCCATATAGTAAAAGCCAACGTCCATCGACACGCCATCACTGTCAGCTAAACTGACAATTAAGTAGCTGTGTAATGATGAGTTAATCGCGAACAACCCGCCGAAAACTAATAAACCAATGACAATGGAAAATTGCACGTAGAATTGGTAGTGCAGGGCAATGGCGATCAATACCGGTACCACCGCTAAGTAACCAGCCCAACGTGCTGCAGCCTGGGGCGCTGGCGTGTTGCCAGTAAAGCGTGGCGCGATTGACTGCACCATGCCATAACCAATAACCCAACTTGCCATAAAGCCGCCAACCCACCAATGATCCCAGTTAAAGGTCGTTGCCAGGAACACTGGCAGGGCGACGACAAACCAGACATCACGTGCACCAAATAGAAATAACCGCGCAGCTGACAATAGGTTTATCGAGCGGCTTTTGGAAAATATTTCGGTAAACTTTGGTTTGTTTTTGGCTTTACCTAATTCAGCTTTTAAACTGATTAAGCTCCAGATCCAGACGAGCAATAACATCGCCGCCATGAGCAGAATGGCCTGTTTAAAACCAAATGCCGTTAGCAGTACACCACCTAAGAAAAAGCCGACGCCTTTGAGCGCATTTTTAGATCCCGTTAAGACCGCCACCCAGTGGTAGAGCTTACTGTCACTATTGTTATGAATATCGTCACTGCTTTTTGGTACTAACAACTTAATGGCACTTTTGGCGCTCATCTTATTCAAGTCTTTGGCAATACCAGATAAAGCTTGTGCGATCATCACATAAACGACAGTCAACATGTCAGCGGGTACAGCTAACATCACCAAGGCTATTATTTGCATCGCCAAGCCAATGTTCATGGTTTTATTGAGGCCTAAACGCGCCCCTAACCAGCCACCAATTAAATTAGTGATGACGCCGAACACTTCATAAAACACAAATAACATGGCGATATTAATCGGGCTGTAACCCAGCTGGTGGAAATACAGCACGACCAACATGCGCAATGCGCCGTCAGTTAAGGTGAACGCCCAATAATTACCGGTAATGATAAGATATTGTTTTATTTGAGGGGAAATACCCGCTAACGCTTTTATCATTTGTCTGAACGACCAACCATGCGCGCTAATTCAGCTGCGCGATTGGCATAACCCCACTCGTTGTCATACCACGCATAGATCTTAACTTGTGTACCATTAACGACCATCGTTGATAACGCATCAATAATACTTGAGCGTGGGTCTGTCTTGTAATCAATAGACACTAATGGGCGTTCTTCATAGCCTAATATGCCTTTTAGTTCTGCTTTCGCTGCTTGCTTGAAGTAACCATTCACTTCTTCTGCCGTCGTTTCACGTTCCACTTCGAAAACACAGTCAGTCAATGAAGCATTTGCTAGCGGTACGCGGATAGCATGACCGTTTAGCTTACCAGTTAATTCAGGGAATATATTGGTGATAGCTGTTGCAGAACCTGTTGTTGTTGGTATTAATGATGTGCCACAAGCACGCGCACGGCGTAAATCAGCATGGGGTGCATCAAGAATGGTTTGGGTGTTGGTGATGTTGTGAATCGTCGTCATTGAACCGTGTTTAATGCCGAGCTTTTCTTTTAACACTTTAACCACAGGGGCTAGGCAGTTAGTCGTGCATGACGCTGCAGTTACAATTGGGTGTAGGTCTTTGTTATATAGGTTATCGTTGACCCCCATGACGACGTTTAATACACCTTCTTCTTTCACTGGCGCAGTTACTACTACACGTTTAACGCCTTGGTCTAAGTAAGCTTGTAATAGTGCACTGGTTTTTATTTTACCTGACGCCTCAAGCACAACATCACAACCAGACCAATCGGTATCAGCAACGGCAGTATTACGAGTGCAAGGAATAAAGTGGTCGGCAATGATCATGCGATCACCAAGAAAATCAGCCTGATGTTCCCAGCGACCATGAATTGAATCAAAGTTAAGTAAGTGTGCCAACGTTTCTGCATTACCTGCAGGATCATTGATTTGGACAATCTCAACGTCATCCCAGTTGAACGCCGCACGCATTGCTAGGCGACCCATACGACCAAAGCCGTTAATACCGATTTTAATAGTCATTTTATTCTCCATAATGTAGATGCTTTAATTATATAGATGCTTTATTTATTGTTCATCTTTTGAATAGCTAAACGAATTTTGGCTGCGGTTAATAATGGCAACCAGCGATAACATAATGGGTACCTCGACAAGTACACCAACCACAGTGGCAAGTGCAGCGCCCGAATGCAAACCGAATAACGAAATAGCCACCGCTACCGCGAGTTCAAAGAAATTTGATGTACCAATCAAACATGCAGGTCCGGCGATGTTATGCGGTAGTTTTAGTTTTTTAGCTGCCAAAAACGTGATAGCAAAGATCATGTAGGTCTGCAGCGCCAGCGGAATAGCGATAAGTACGATGGTCGTAGGGTCGTTGATGAGTGTATTGGCCTGAAAACCAAACAGTAAAACCACAGTCGCTAACAAGCCTAAAATAGACCAAGGCTTTAGTTTAGCAAGTACGTGTGAGATAGCCGCATCATCATTGCCTTTGTTTAACCTTTTACGGGTCAGAACGCCTGCAATTAATGGTAGTACCACATAGAGTACAACAGAGAATAGCAAGGTTTCCCAAGGCACGTTGATATCACTGACTTCCAGTAAAAAGGCGGCGATAGGGGCAAATGCAAATACCATAATGATATCGTTCACCGATACTTGTACTAAAGTATAGTTAGCATCGCCTTTGGTCAGTTGTGACCATACAAATACCATCGCAGTACAAGGTGCTACACCCAGTAAGATCATACCAGCGATATATTCTTGCGCAGAGCTAGGATCAACCATGTCAGCGAAGAAAACCTTGAAAAATAACCAGGCAAAAGCAGCCATGGTAAAAGGTTTAATGATCCAGTTGATAAAGACTGTGAGGAATAAGCCTTTTGGATTTTTACCGACGTCTTTAATGGCTGAAAAGTCTATTTGCACCATCATTGGATAAATCATGATCCAGATAAAGACTGCGACAACTAAGTTAACGTGCGCTATTTCTAACCCTGCGATTAACTGAAAAGCGTCTGGTTGCCAAACGCCAAGAATAACCCCTGCAGCGATAGCAAGCGCTACCCATACTGATAAATACCGTTCAAATATACCCATGTTTTTTCCTACCCGCAGAGTTGTTGTGTACGCTCTGGGCGTTTACCCATGTCGTTTAGTCGTTGTATGTCAGCACTCACTAAACTGTTATTTTGCTGTGAACTCAAATCTAAAATAGTTTTTTGCCATGCTGGTAGTGCTGGGTTAATGGCGTAGAACACCCATTGTTTATACTTTCTACCAACTAATAATCCTGACTTGCGCAGTTGCGCTAAATTACGCGAAATACTCGGCTGACTTGCGGTTAGCGCAGATATTAATTCACATACACAGAGCTCTTTTTCAATATCAATTAACATTAATATTCTGAGTCGGGTTTCATCTGAGAGAATTTTAAAAAGTTGTGTTGGTTCCATATCGATTCACTTATATGTGCGTTTTGTTATATACAGTATATGCGCCAAAAGTTATATGCGTCAAATGTTATATACACTATTTGTTATATTCATTGTTTGCTTTGTATGTAGAGTGTTTACGAAGCTTGCCCCGTAAGAATAAATATGTAGGTTAGTTGGACGATTAATAGGCAGGCAGATATAAACATTAGTTATATGTAATATAAATTTAACGCTTAAGTAGTATAAAGAGATTGTTCTATGCCATTAATTATCTTAAAATTAGTAACCTAAGTTTATGTATTATTTCTAAGCATAAACGCTAATGCGAGTCTGGCTCACGGTATCTTACCGAGGGTATCAGCACTTCGTTCACCTTAAATAGGCCTCGTTAATGGATACAACTCTTATACTCTTTATTGCCACCGCGTTCAGTTTTGGCATGTTAGTTAATCTTACGGGGTTACCACCTATGGTTGGTTTCCTATTAGCGGGTTTTGCGCTTAATTTTTATGGCTTTGAAGCGACGGAAGGCCTACAAACATTTGCAGATCTTGGCGTTACTTTGCTGTTGTTCTCGATTGGTTTGAAATTAGATATTCGTACCTTGTTTAAAGCTGAGGTATGGGGCGGGGCAAGTGTGCACATCTTTGCCAGCATTGCTTTTTATGCGGTGGTATTGTTTATTTTAAAACAGGTCGGTTTGACCTTCTTCACCAACCTCGATACCTTCTCACTGGTATTGGTTGCCTTTGCATTGAGTTTTTCAAGTACGGTATTTGCAGTTAAAATTCTTGAAGAAAAGAGTGAGACTAACTCGCTCTATGGGCGTATCGCGATTGGTATCCTGATCATGCAGGACATTTTTGCAGTGGTATTTTTAACGGTATCTGTCGGTAAGATCCCATCATTATTTGCGGTAATTCTGTTAGCGCTACCATTGATTAGACCTTTGTTGTTCAAATTATTAGACCGCGTTGGTCATGGTGAACTATTGGTCTTGTACGGTATTTTCCTTGCGTTAGTACTGGGTGCGGGACTGTTTGAATCTGTTGGTATGAAAGCCGATTTAGGTGCCTTGATTGCCGGTATGTTATTAGCGGGTCATGCAAGTGCGAAACAGATGGCAAGAGCGCTGTTTAATATGAAAGAAATGCTGTTGGTTTGTTTCTTCTTGAGTATTGGCTTGGGTGGGCTGCCAACCATTGATCACTTGTTCGTCGCGGTGATCTTAGCGGTGGTTCTGTTTGGTAAAATAGCATTGTACTTCGTTACCTTAGCTAAATTTAAACTACGCGCGCGTACATCTCTGTTTGCGGCATTCTCACTGGCTAACTACAGTGAATTTGGTTTGATTGTAGCGGCACTGGCGACGTATAAAGGTTGGTTATCACAGGATTGGTTGATTATCACTGCACTGGCCGTATCATTGAGCTTTGTCATTGCTTCGTTATTAAATAAATACGCTGATGATATTTATAACCGCTTTACTAACAAGTTAGCGCGTTTTCAGGCGACAGTATTGCACATTGAAGATCGCCCTGTGTCGCTAGGTGACGCGGAAATATTAGTCATGGGGATGGGTCGTATCGGTGCGGGTGCTTATGATGAATTGAAAACTCAATACGGTGATAAAGTTTTAGGCCTTGATTACAATAACCAAAAGACCTTGAATCATGTTGAATTAGGCCGCCGTGTGATCACCGGTGATGCATTGGATACGGACTTTTGGAATAAGCTAGAAATGACTGACAACATCAAATTGGTGTTATTGGCGATGCCTGATCACCATGGTAACCACTATGCGGCAGAGCAATTACAGAAAATGGATCGTTGTGGTTTTCAAGTGGCCGCACTGGCACATTTTAAAAGTGATGAAGATGAGCTAAAAGCATTGGGGGTTAATCCGGTTTTCAACATGTACCAGGAAGCGGGTGCTGGTTTTGCTCATCATATTTGCGCTGAGTTACAGATCCCTGTTACTGGAGTACAGGCTAAATAGATACATTTGGTTGCTGCTATAACAGGCTATGATTAATGAAGGGCTGTTATAAAGGTGACAACTGTGGATAACAAGGGGATTCAAATTACGGTTTATTATGATGGGGCTTGTCCGCGTTGTGTGAAAGACCGTGATAATTATCTGAAACTTGCTGGTCGTAATGCCCAGCAAGTATATTGGTTCGATATAACGGGGCAGGAGTCGGTGTTACTCACGTTGGGTATAGATCCAATAAAAGCCTTAACTGAGTTGCATGTCAAAACAAGTGATGGTCGGATAGTATCTGAATTGGATGCTTATATTGAATTAATGTTGAGGGTACCGTTATTACGGCCTTTAGCTTACCTCATAGGTTTACCACTACTCAGACCTATGTTGGCGCGTACTTATCATTATCTCGTGAGCCAACGACTTAAACGTAGTGGTCGTTGGCCACACTAACTTTATCTATTCACGAGAGTATTTAACTAGGCATCCCCTGCATCGACACGTTTTTGGTTTGCGCCAATCATGTTGTAGATATCATATCGCCAAAAACCAATCCATTCGTGCAGAGCAAAGTCAGTCAGGGCAAAATTATAACCTAGTGGCAGCCATGATACTTGTGCTGACATATAATCGGCTCTGATAGGCGTTGCACGTACGCCGAAGTGTTCAAAATACAGCTGGCTGCGTTTGATGTGTAATCCTGATGAAACTAACACAGTATTGTCGAAATTACCCTTACTGAGTATTTCACTGGTAAATTGCGCATTTTGCCACGTGTTAAGGCTGTTTGCTTCGGTAATAATGTCAGCAGAGTTAATGCCAATTTTCACTAAACGTTGTTTATAAACAACTGCTTCTGTCGTGCCTAATTTATGGGTATCACCACCACTGACAATGATCTTACATTGCTGTTCTTCGCCTATGCATTCGTTGTAAAGCTTTGCGGCCTCGTAGATACGTCCAAAAGCATGGAAAGGCGGTTCGATATTATTAACCTTATTCGCAGTATCATCAATATGGTCATCGACTTTTTCTAAACCTGCGCCGAGTACAATAATGGCGTTATTATTTTGCCATTGTATTGTTGGCTTTTGCGCGTAATCCTGCTGAAGTTTATCCAGTAAATACTTAGGAATAACGCCTGTACTGATGAGTAGAGTGAGTAACACCGTGATGCATAATACGACTGACTTGGTGCGGTGACAGTTAAAGAAACGCAGTAATAAAAAGATGATAATAAGTAAAGAGATAAGCAGCAGGCTCATTGATTTTCCTTGTTGAAGTACGAAAACACAGAATTTCATCGCAGTATAAAGCAATAAAATAATTTATCATTGTTTAGGCGTCTGGTCGGATGCTTTTAAATAACTGAAATTTAATATTAATATGAGTATCTTGCTCTTATACTGTGGCACATAAGCTTAATTAAGGACTGATTATGGATAATTCAACACGACAGGGATATTTGGCTGCATTTGGCGCAGTGCTGATCTGGTCAGGGTTTATTTTAGTGTCACGCATGGGCGGGATCAGCGAGTTGTTGTCTTATGATGTTATAGCCATTCGTTATGTCACGTGTGCGGCTTTAGTGTTTCCTTTCTGGCTGTTTAGATTTCGATTCAAATTGTGGCAACCCAAGTTTATTATCTGCAGCCTATTTGGCGGCTTGGGCTATGCGTTATTTGCTTTCCAAGGTTTTGAAACCACACCGGGTTCGCAATCTGCGGTGTTGCTACCTGGCTTGATCCCGGTGATGATTATTACGTTGTCTGTGGTGATGAATAAGCAAAAACACCCTTGGAGTAAATGGCTCGGCGTTGGCATTATTACGCTGGGCATTGTTGTGTTGTTTTTACAAGAGTTTCTTGCTCAAGGGATGTTATCTATTGGTCATTTAAGTTTGACTGGCGCGGCGTTCTGCTGGGGCATATTTTCGGTGTTGTTAAGCCGCTGGCAAGTCACGCCTTGGCAAGCGACCGCGAGCCTCGCTATGATCACCTGCAGCATTTACATGCCGATTTATTTGCTGTTTCTACCGACTAATATCAGCTTGGAATTGATTAACGCTGGATTGTGGCGCGATATGTTACTGCAAAGCTTTTATCAGGGGTTCATGGCGACCATAGTTCAAATGCTGTTGTATGTACGCGCGGTGCAGATTATTGGCGCTGCGAATATGGGTACTATGATGGCAATGGTACCCGTGATTGCTGGTATCAGTGCGCTGTTTGTGTTTGATGAACCAGTTAAGCTGAGCTTGCTTATTGCGATGGCGGCGGTAAGTATCGGCGTTTGGTTTGCGAATACCCAGTATTTTAATCGTGGGTAGGGGATGGACTGAATTTTAATATAGCAAACATGTTAAACTGAGTCGGCTATTTAATAACATGAACAAATCAATGATAAGGAATAAAATGGAAATTAGCATCGACGATATTATGAATATGGAGATAGAAACACCACCTCCGCTAGCTGTTCAAGAAAATATCGTTGAAGACATCACACGATTAATGTCTGAAGGTAAAAGTCAGGCCGAAGTGCTTCATTTAGTATTTGGATATTCTAAGATGGGCAATAAAGTTAGCTAAGTCTTAGATTTACAAAAGAGGATCAAAACAGCTAAAGAAAAGCACCAAAAGCTATACAATACTCGAGTTGCAAGATCGCAGCATGGATACTCATTCACAGAAAACTTCAAAGTAGTCACATATGTTTAAAGATTTTGATTTCACCACAGAATACACCCTCGACAAGCCCTTTTTTGCTGAGTGTTATGGTCAAACTAACCGTCCTGCTAAATTTCCAAAAGCCTATTTTAAAGGAATAATTTTTCTTATTTTTGGTGTGGTTTTAGTGAAGTTTGAGCTATTGCCCAGCGGTTACGTTGGTTGGTTCTTTATTGCTTTGAGTATCATTGAGGCGTTCAGTATTTATTTTAAGAGAAGCTGGTGGTTATGCCGACAAAAGTTCAGCTTGAACTCAGGCAGTAAAGTGGTATTTCAGGGTGACGCTAACGGTGTGAGTTATAAAAACGGTAAAAACACCCGCAATATCGCATGGACTGAAATCGACCAACTTCAACAAACCGATTTAGGGTTTATCCTTCATATGGGAAAACAGCGCCAATACGTCAGTAAATCTTGCTTAAGTGATGAAGTGATTGCGTTCATGGTAGAGCAGCACGCAGTATCAAAAATGAACTAGCGTCAATGCGTGCAAAATAGAGGTAATACAGCGAATACGGTCAGGCCTTGCATTTTGCTTTTGATAAAAGTCGTTTAGTTTCTAGCTAAGGGTGTAGTGGATGAGAGGATTTGGCTAGCCACATATAGGCTAGCTGAATAATTTTCAGTCCATTCGGGTAATAAAGGTTTGCTCGTCATCCACAAAAGCTACAAAGCCGCCGTGATGATAAATACCCGACCACGCCCTTCAACTAGGCAGGCAAGCTGTGGGTTCAAATCTTCTTCGTTATCCTGGCTTTGAAAAGTGCCGGTATCGGTAATTACGCCCCTGAGTGTAGGCAAATATCCATAAGTGCGCTTGGCTTGATCAATCAGGTTCAATTCGCTGGCGGTAGAGAAGCAAAAGGTGATCGCACCAGCTTCTTCGATAAATATAGTTTTCAGTTCTTCAAAAGCTGTAATCACCAGCCAGTCGATGCCGTTAACATGATGGATTAACATAGAGTTTCTCGGTTATTTTGGTGCGGAGATTTTATCACTATTAGGGGATAATGTCGTAGAGATTTAGTTGCTAAAGTTATTTCCGGACATTCATTAGGTCAACTTGAAACACGTCTTTGTTCATCTCCTTCCAACTACAGTGCTCACTCGATGAGGCGAACCAAAGCGACATTAGTCTATGCAAAAACGAAAAATATTCGAGCGGTGCAGCTTTTACTGGAACATACAAAGGTAGAAACACGATCCGCTACCTTGGCGTTGAATTAGAAGACGCATTGTTACTTTCAGAAGGTACTGATTGTTAGTCGAAAGGAACCCTATTTTGTTGGGGGCCAATTAACCGCGATTCTGACAAATTCTTGCCCCAAAGTGGCTTAGAGTATCTACTCACCAAGTATTTATCCACATCAATTTACCATACATTTTATCATGCAAAATTTACCAACTAAGTTAATCCTACTTATGTGTAATGAAAAAACTAAATAGGCTGATTTTATACAGCGTTATTGATATTTCGGTGAACGCAGTCTCAATTTTTCAAAATGCAGTCAGCTTTATCTTGTAGACTCAGTTTAATGTCAATATAATCAATTATATAGTTAGCCTTGTATATAACTTATAAGGTTAAATAAATAATTTACAGGACGGTTCATTTTCCCATAAACATGTGATTAATAAATTTGAAGTATAATCTAATTTTATTGAGGTGAATTAATTTGAAAAATCAAGAGTCCTGTTATACAAATGCTATGTTTAAAAGGCTTATGACTACACCTCAAATACGTTACATTTTATTGTTGCCAGTTATTTTTTCTATAATGTGGTACGAGAAAGGGTTTGATATAGCCGTCACGTGCATCTGGATTGCAACGTACATGATTGCTGGCCTTTATGTTTCTATGAAAGCGGTGGGAGGTACTTGGATTAAAAACCCCTTGGTTGCGCCATGGCAATACTTAGGTTTAACTTACTGCTTTTTATATGCCATTTATTGGTCTGTGGTGATTGGCTTAGACCGAAAGATGGTGCTTTTGTTAAGCCCATTTATCTTTGCTTGTGTGATAGTCTTTATAGTAAAATTTTTCGTACGCCTTGAACAGAATTAAACATGACAAACAGCTAAATTAAGCTTCACCAAGTTGTCACGCCATTTTCGTGAAAATCGTCCGCCCAGCATTTACTTCACATATTAGCTGGACGTTAATCTCAATTTAGGCATATTTTCTGTAATGCTAACACTACTATTTAAAGTTTAAACTCCAAGCCAAACTCCTCAAAAACCAACACTGCCAATAGCATAAATACTATATCTCAGGTAAAGTTATTACCTCTAAAGTAATGCAGGATGCAACACTATGCCGTATATCAATATTAAAATCACTGATGAACAAGTCACTAAAGAGCAAAAAGCCCAGTTAATCGCAGGGGCAACGCAATTGCTGGTGGATGTATTAGGGAAGAATCCGAAAACCACCGTTGTCGTGATCGATGAAGTGAATACGGATAACTGGGGTATCGGTGGCGAAGTGGTGACTGAACTCCGCCAAAAAGCTAAAACTTAACGTTATAGATCGTTATATAAAGCCGCCATAAATTACCCAAGCCGCTTGGCAATAGCCTCTATGGCCATCGTCACGCCAATCGGCACCGCAGCTTGATAAGAATGCAATGCATAGACATTGACCTTGTCGAGTTGATGGTCTGGTAACAGCTCTGCCAATGTATTGTTATGCTTGGCAAAGATAAAGTCCGGAATAATACCAACACCAAAACCTTGTTCTAGCATACTCAAACAGGTGGGCAGGGTATTAGCCTTATGATGGGTTTTAAAATTAAGTTCAACGCGTGGTGTGCCATTCCTATTTGAGCCACTTTTATCACTGCGACTGTTCTTACGACTAAAGCTGTGATGAATCGATTTTTCTTGCCAGTGATTAGCAACGTATCTGATATTCTCCACTTCTAATGCCGCTATATCTGCTTGGTGGTTGTTAATCGTTGCGACTGAACCACACAGCACATCCCTAAAGTCACCAATACGTTTTTGTTTGAGGTTACTTACCTTTGATTCGCCAACGCGTATTGCTATATCAATGCCTTCTTGCATCAAGTCAGAGCGACCATCATGGCTAATCAGTTCCAGCTCAACATCAGGATAGGCATGAAAGACTTCGTGCAGCGCAGGCAACACCAAATGATCCATTAACGCATGTGGTGCAGTGATCTTAATTAACCCTTGCGGGGAAACTTGCAATTGCTGAGCGTCTTGCCAAGCTTGCTCGGCAAGTTCATGCATGGTGCAGCATTGTTGATAAAAGTGCTCACCTGCGGTTGTCAGGCTCTGCTTACGCGTAGTACGTTTAAGCAAGGTAACAGCAAGCTCTGACTCCAATTGTTTAAGGTGTTGGCTGACAACCGACTTCGATACGTCTAGCTTTTCTGCTGCTTTGGTTATCGAACCGAGTTTGACGACATACATGAATACCGTCATCTGTTTCAATTTACTCATGGTTTATGCTTACCTAATATCATTTAGCGCTGTTGGTTATGACTATTGGCTACGGCTATTGTTCTGTTTATTTTAACAGTGTTTTCTAATTAGTCTGTTTTTGTTTGTTAATTATAACGCTAAAGTAACGCCATACACTTATATAACAGCCAGATACTTCATCGGAGCAAGAACAATGACACAAGATCAAATCTTAGCAGCATGTAAAACAGCAATCACAGCATGGCAGACCGCTTTTAACCATCAAGATGCAGCAGGTTGTGCTGCGCAATATGAAGAAGGGACTGTGATGCACGCGCGTCCGTTTGGCACATTCACTGGTCGTGAAGAGATCCAAACATTTTGGCAAGGTATCATAGATCAAGGTTTTAACGATGTTGATTACACAGACGTTGAATGGGTAGCGATGAATGACGACAGCTATGTATTAACAGCTAAATGGACAATGAATAAAGCATTTGGCGAAGTTCACCACGAACAATGGCGTATTCAAGCAGATGGCAGCGCGTTATTAGCGGCTGATGACTTTGAAGTACAAGGAGAACGCTAAACACTATTTTCAGTGTTAGTTTGAGACAGTATTTTGTAGAATGAAAAAAGACGAGCGATAGCAATATCACTCGTCTTTTTATACTTGGATCACAGGTATAGCAGCGTGATAGCTGTATTGAGAACAGCCTATGAGGTTGGGTCTATGGTGCCAGCAATTGAATTGTTCGTTCTAAACCAGCCTGCAATTGAATAACGCTCAGACTCAGCTGCAAGTACTTCATGTGGAAAACGTTCACTTTCAAATACCACCAAGGTACCTGCTTTTGGTGATACGCGTGCGATCACATCATCTGAATCTTGTGCATAGACAAGTAACTCGCCGCCAGCATCTGGTGTATTGAGATAGCAGACAGTCGTAAACACGCGGTTAGATTTACCTTTAAACGCATCCAGATGTTTTTGATAAAAGTCACCGACTTCATATTTTGCGTAATGACATTCGTAATCAAACAAGCCTAAGTAAAAATTGCGATTAACTTCCAGTCTAATCTCATCCGTTAGCGCCATGAAATCAGCTTGTGCAGGACTTGATCCTGTTAACCATAGCGTCTTATCTTTGCGTATTTGTTTGTTTAATTGTGAATCTTGATGACGACCTATACCTGCCGCTTTAAAATCAGGTTGGTTTTCAAGACAATCTGCCAGTAATGCTTCAATAACACCTTCTGGAAATGCATCTTCGATGACTGCGTAGCCATGCTCATGGATATTATCTAAAATGGTATCCATCGTTGCACGAAAGTTATTTTTTGAGGTTATTTGTTCTGTTTCCACATTGGTCATTTATGTGAGGTGATGATGGCTGCATTATACCCAGTTTCATCCACATAAATATGATAAAAAATAACTATTGTAGAGATAGGTATCTAGACTAAAAGCTAAGTATCTGAATTTGATAACTGAAATGCGAATAACAAGCTGTTACAGTAGTCTATTTACATATGCTAACAGCTAAGCATGTAAGGAACCTGAAAATGGTGAACTGGCCAGCAGTGATCAAGTATCACGGTGAAGATGAACTTGTTCATGTTGAGTCATTGACGGAGTGGTTAAATGACGCAGACTTGAACCAACCTAATTATGAAACAGAAGACCGGTTAATCGATGGCTCAGGCGCTACTTTTTTATTGCCTACGACTAACAGTGTGGCAGTCTATGGCCAGTTTTCGAGTTTGAACAAACCAATTCAAGTGACTGAGTTTGTCGAGTTAGTGCGTAAGCATGCTGCCATTGAAAATTATTGTTGTTCAGCAAAGATAAACGCCAAGACCCATCAGCAAGTGATTGCGATGGTCAAAGAAATCAATGCACTTTAGATTGGAGTTTTAGTCATGGACGAACATGTCGTTATTTTAATGATCGCCTTAATTGTTTTGTTTTATGGTTTCATTTCCAAAAAACTTGCACAGTATGATATATCCGGTCCTATGGTGTTTACCGTATTGGGACTTATTTTTTCACCGTTTGGATTGAACATTACCGCGGTGGAAATTGATGCTGAATTTGTCACTGTCCTGGTGGAAATTGCACTGGTGCTGGTATTATTTAGTGATGCGGCATTATTAGATCTTAAGTTACTCCGACGTTCGTGGCAGATACCCGCAAGGTTACTCTTTATCGGCCTGCCTTTGACCATTATTACTGGCACAGCTGTTGCAGTGTGGTTATTCCCAGAGCAACCGCTCACTTATATGATTTTACTCGCGTTGCTATTAACGCCAACGGATGCGGCGTTAGGTAAAGCGGTGGTGTCTGACCCGAAAGTCCCTAAAGTTATTCGCTCGAGTATCAATGTCGAGAGTGGCTTAAACGATGGCATTGTATTCCCTGTAATATTGACGGTTGTGGCGCTGATAACCAGTGGCTTAACCAAAGCTGATGATTATGGTTGGGTTTGGTATGTGATCGAGCAAATCGTTTTTGGTATGTTGGTCGGTGGCGTTGTTGGTTATCTTGGGGCTAAGCTATTAAATAAAGCGATTCAATTTAATTGGATAGAAGAAAGCTATCAAAACTTGATCCCGATAGCCTTGGCGATCTTAGCCTTCTACCTTGCTGAACTTTTACTGGGTAATGGCTTTATCGCCGCGTTTTTTGCTGGTTTATACATTGGCAATACCAGTCAACAAGCGCGGGAGCATATTGAAGAATTTGCAGAGAGTGAAGGGGAGCTATTTATCCTCATTAGCTTCTTTTTGTTTGGGCTCGCGTTTGTACCATTAACACTACATGATATTAGTTTGAATGTGATTATCTATGCGCTATTGAGTCTAACTGTATTGCGTATGGCTCCTGTTATTATCGCATTGCTCGGCACAAAACTAGACTTGTCGAGTCGTATCTTCATTGCTTGGTTTGGTCCCCGTGGTATTGCCTCTATCTTATATGTGTTGATTGTTGCGCATAACGTCGGCGATATTGGAGGATTTGACGTTGTTTATGCCACAGTAACGATTACGATTCTAATGAGTATTTTTGCACATGGACTTAGCGCACAACCTTTCGCAAATTTATACAGTAAACATCATCGAAATCAGCCTTAGCGTTATTGATGTACTAGTATGATGTAAGAAATTGAATCATTTATGTATTTTTGGAGAGGTTATGCACTCAAACTCACGGATGAAAATGTTTGTTGCCGTTACTTGGATGGTTGCTATTACGCTATCAAGCATGAGTGCGTTGTTGTTTTATCAGCATGAAACTAAAACGATAGCACATGAATTTCAAAAAGATGTCGATGAACGTGCCGCATCCATTTATCGTGAATTGCTCATTAATTTTGAAACATTAAGATCGCTTGCTATTTTATTTAGTGGCGACGATATGCCTGAATATAAGCGCTTTAACGTAGAAGCTGAGCGTATTCTGCAGCGTCATGATGATATTCAAGCATTTGAATGGATCCCACGTGTTAGTGATGAATCACGCCTGCAACATGTGAAAAATAATAAACAAAATTTCCCCAGCTATCAGCTTCGGCAACTAGATGAACAAGGAGTGATGAAGGCGGCAACAGTCAGAGATGAATACTATCCGGTCACTTTTGTTACCCCGCTAATAGGTAACGAAACGGCGTTAGGGTTTGACGTGTCCTCAAACTTGAAACGTTTGAAAACTTTAGAGAAATCGAGAGATTCAGGCCAAGCACTTGCAAGTTCGAGTATCAGTCTAGTGCAAGATAGTGGTAAAGAACGAGGCTTCTTAGCATTCTTGCCCATTTACCGTGGTGAGTCCGCTAATATTAGTGAGCGTCAAAATAATTTGCTGGGTTTTGTACTCGGTGTTTATCGTATTAAGGATATTTTTACCAGTTCGGCATTAAGTAATAAAGCCATTGGTATTCAAATGACATTGGTTGATAAAACTTCAAGAGCAGGCCCTGAGATCTTGTATCGGCATCAATCCCGAATTCATTCTGCTATCGATGATAATCTGACTTACCGTAAAGATTTACCTGCAATCTGGGGACGTAAGTGGTGCCTGATGGCGCGGCCGACCGTTGCTTATATTGAATCAAGAAGAAGTATTCTCCCACAATTAATTTTTATTGTCGGACTTGGGTTAACATTGTTGATGATGTGGTATATCCGCACTAATACTCAGCGAACAGAGATCATTAAATCACTCGTGAAAAAGAAGACAAATGAGCTGATTGAAGCGAACAATAAACTCGAGCTATTATCTCGCACAGATGAACTGACTTGTATTGCCAATCGCCGTCTACTTGATGAGACGTTGGATAAAGAATGGTTAAGAGCGTTAAGAAGTAATGCTAAGCTGGCATTTATTCTTATCGATATCGATTTTTTCAAACAATACAACGATAATTATGGCCATGTAATGGGGGATGAATGCTTAAAACAAGTCGGCTTAGCGCTAAGCGATGTTTCTCGTCGCTCTAGTGATTTGGCTGCGCGTTATGGTGGTGAAGAATTTGCATTAGTACTCGCGGATACTGATAATGCCGAAGCGGTTGCTGAGGCATGTCGGGTCGCGGTTATTAACCTTGATATACCACATTCTTTTTCGGATTGTGCGCAGACAGTGACTGTTAGTGTTGGCGTATCTGTATGTCGACCAGAATTAAATACGCATCATTATAGTTTGGTTGAGTCGGCTGATAGCGCACTTTATAGAGCCAAAGATCTTGGTCGGAACCGTGTGTGTAGTGCAATCGTTGAGGGCAGTGTAACAGCTGAGGGCTCACGGGCTAAAATCAATGCATATAACAAACTTACTTTAGTTAAATAATTAGGTAATAAGAAAATGAGTATGATCACACGGCTGCATTATTTTAATTGTGTTGTCGAAACAGGCAGTATCTCTGCGGCAAGTCGTTTTTTCGATGTGCAACCTTCATCTATATCAAGACAACTCGCGGCGTTAGAGGCTGAACTCGGTATTCGTTTACTCAACCGCACTACGCGTAATATCGGTTTAACAGAGGCGGGTTCAACTTATTATCACTATTCACAACGCATCGTTGCTGAACTGGATGAAGCTAATCGCGCGGTGAATGACTTACAGCAAAGCCCAAAAGGTAATTTAAAAGTCAGCATGACAGTGGGTTTTGGAGAATCGTGTGTATTACCACTAGTACCGGGGTTTATGCAGACTTATCCCGATGTAAATATTGAGTTAGAGCTGACAGAAAGAGTGGTTGATTTAGTCGAGGACAATGCCGATATCGCCATTCGCAGTGGCCGCATTCCAGATTCTAACCTGATTGCCAGTAAGTTAGCTGATAATGATTTTTTGTTGTGTGCAACACCGCAATACTTAGCCACACATGGCACGCCTGAAATGCCGGATGATTTAATCAATTTTAACTGTATTTGTTATGGTTATAGTGGCTGGCGTGATTGGTATTTGATGGATGATAAACCGCGTAAGCTTGCTATCAAAGAAGGCTTGATTGTCAATTCAGTGAATGGTCAAAAGCAATTAGTATTAAACCATGCCGGTTTGGTGTTAGCTGCACGCTGGGCGGTGAATAGTGAGTTAATCAATGGCAGTTTGGTGCAAGTACTCGCGCAACACCGTTTTAGTCCTTATGAAAGACTAAGTTCAACGTATGCGCTGTACTTAAAGCGAGATCTTATTTCCCCTAAAATTAGGGTGTTTTTAGATTATCTTAAACAACACTTATGATACTAACCTGGTTTACGATTATTAAAATCGAGTGTTAAAATCAAGAGTTAGAAGGTTAAGCCCAAGGCTGCTAGCGATTTAGAGTTGGTATTAATATCATCGGCTTCACGCTCGACTAACTCTGTTTGTTGTAAGTTGTGCTGTGAAGCATCGCTGATATTGACGATATTACGGCTGATCTCTTGCGACACCATATTCTGTTCTTCTGACGCACTAGATATTTGGATCGCAAGATCTGAAATATCGGTGATAGCACCATATACATTTTGCATCATGGTTTGAGTTCGCTGCGATTCACCGACACACAATTCGGCAGACTCTTTACCTTGTTGCATGGTTGCGGACCATTTTACTAACGTTTGTTGGATCTCGTTAATCGAGGTTTGAATTTGCTCTGTGGCTTTATGGCTACGAGTCGATAATGCTCTCACTTCATCGGCAACAACCGAAAATCCACGTCCATGTTCACCAGCACGCGCTGCTTCAATAGCAGCATTCAATGCTAATAGATTAGTTTGGTCTGCAATGCCGCGGATCTCTAACATGATCGCGCTGATTTTCTGAGCTTCATCAGATAGCATGCTCGCTGATGCGGCAGACTGTGCAACATCCGTGGCGAGTTGGCCTACCTGTAACATGGTCTCTGACATGGCTTTGGTGGCATTTTCACAATCGTCGTGGGCGAGCTGTACTTTCTCTGATGTTAATAGTGTATTTTGCGATACCTCGGCAATCGTTGATGCCATTTCTGTTACTGCTGTGGCGACTTGATGCAATTCAGCTGTTTCTTGCTCTACACCTTCTTTCGCTCGATGCGCGGCAGAGGTGAGGTTATCAGCTCCTGTTTCTAGTGCGCGACTGCTATCAACCACGCGGCCTAGAATAGTTTGGATCTTGCCTTCTTCAATCTTAAGCTGAAAATCGACAATACCTTGTGGTTTAAAACCCGAAAATACATAGCGTGAGACACTGTCGTAACCTTGTTTCAAGCTGGTAAAGTAGCGTGGTACTGTGATCAACTCATTATAGAATATGATAAAAGGCAGTAAGGGTAATGCGATGTTTAAATAAGGCATGCTCAGACCGAAAAACAAGATCAATGCGCTGATGATAGAAAACGCCAGTGGTTTTAATACTGGACGCTGATACCACTTAAATAAACTTTTACCGTTATTGATGGTAGCGTAGGCTGATTCTGCTCTTTGTTTATCTTGTAGGGCTAGTTTTTTTCGAACTGATTGGTAACCCACTAATTGGCCTTGCTCATAGATTGGGGTAACGAAGGCATCAACCCAATAATAGCGCCCATCTTTACAGCGGTTTTTAACTGCGCCGCGCCAAGGTTTACCGGCTTGTAGGTTAGTCCAAAGGTCTTTAAAGGCTGCTGCGGGCATATCTGGGTGGCGGACAATATTATGATTTTTACCGACTAATTCACCAAGTTCAAAACCTGCGACTTGGCAGAATGTGGCGTTAGCGTATGTAATGATCCCCCGATTATCGGTGGTAGAAACTAATTCATCTTGCACATCAAATGAAACTTCTTCATTAATGACCTGAGTGTTTCTTTTATTCATTACTTGTTTATCTCCATTGTCGCCGCATCACGCATATTAAACCGGTATTTAATATGCCTCTTAATAGGGTGCATGATACCTTAAATTTTTTGATAATAGCGGTTCAAAAGTTAAATTTGTGTAAATATATTATTACTCACTATATTATTGTTCACTATTTTTAAATCAAGGCTTTAGCAGGACAGTATTTATAATAATGTTAATACTATTTTATTGAACAGGGTGTTAAGCAGAGTTTATGCTAATTCCGAGTTATAAATACGGATTAATGTTATCATTAGCTTCTCTTTACCATCGGTTTTATTGGCATGATTACAATTTTAAAAAATAACGCCTTGTTTAATTGGCAAAAATTAAGCTTTAGACGGCGCTTATTATTGATCATGACTTTGTCAGGTATTGTTAAATTATTGATCTTATCTATTGCCGGATTTATTTATTTAAAGCACTGGGAAGAACAAGACAGTGGTAATAATGCCCTTGGTATCGCTAAATTTTTGTCTACATCGCCATGTGTTGTAAAAGCGATAGAAACTAATAACCCTGAACTGATCCGTAATAAAATTGAATATTTACGCGCGTCGGTTAATGCTGCGTTTATTGTCGTGGGTAATAAAGACGGTATTCGTTTATCTCATCCTATTGACGCGCGGATTGGTAAACCGATGAAAGGTGATGATAATGATAGAGCCTTAAAACAAGGGTTATCTTATGTCTCTGTTGCCACCGGCTCATTAGGTCGGTCTGTCAGAGGAAAAACCCCGATTATTGATAGCAAAGGTAATATTATTGGTGTCGTTTCGGTTGGTTACCTGCTAACGAGCATTGAGAGTAAAGCCGATCATTTCCTTATATTCCTGCTTATTATGATTACGTTGGTCGTACTGACGAATGCCTTGATTTCTAACTTTACCGCGAAGAAATTTCAGAATGCGATATTTGGCTTTGAGCCTGAAGAATTTGGCCGTTTGTATATGGAACTTGAGGTTACCCTGAGTACGATTAAAGAAGGGGTGGTGAGTATTGATGCGAATGGTTACTTACGCTCTATTAATCGTAGCGCCTGTGATATTTTTAAGGTCAAAGCGGAAAATGTGCTTAATCATAGAATGGATGAAGTATTACCCGAGAATAACTTAACGGAAATTTTGACCACTAAAGCCAACGAATATAATGTTGAAATGATGATTAAGGGCCAAGCTATCGTAGCCAACAGGCAAATCCTCATTGTTGATAATCAAGTTGTGGGCGCTGTATCGAGTTTTCGTCTTAAAGATGAGATCAGCGAGCTGACTAAACAGTTATCACAAGTGCGTGAATACTCTGATTTATTACGCTCGCAAACCCATGAACATAGCAATAAATTAAATACCATCAGTGGCCTAATCCACCTAGGTAAAAATGAAGAAGTACTCGGTTTGATCGGACAGGAAACGGAACGTTATCAGCATTTAATTGAGTTTTTACGTGAAGCGATTCACGAGCCGATGATTGCCGGCGTATTACTGGGTAAAAGTGAAAGAGCGCGAGAGTTAGGGCTATTATTAGATATTGATGATGGTTCACAGTTATTAGCTTTACCTGAGCATATTCGCGCAGAAGATTTAGTGACTATATTGGGTAACTTTATCGATAATGGTTTCGATGCTTGTATTAGCAGTAACACGCTAAAGTCAGAACGAAAAGTATCGGTGAGTATTTCTGACTTTGGTGATGAAATCATCATGGAAGTTGAAGACAATGGCTGTGGCTTACCTGAAGGTATCGCCCAACAAGAATTAATTAAGCAAGGTGTTTCCAGCAAATCGGACAGTAACCGAGGCGTAGGGCTGCATCTTGTCGATAAAATCATTAACCAATATAACGGTCAGTTAATGATGGAAAGTATTGATAATAAAGGAACAAGAATGACGGTGTATTTACCAAAACAGCATGCAGATAAGGATATTAAACATGACATCAGCTAATACGATTAAAGTATTAATCATTGAGGATGATGTGGGTATCGCTGAAATCCACCGCCGAAATCTAATGAAAATAGATGGCTTAGACGTCATTGGGATAGCGACAACTAAAGCTGAAGCTGAAGTGCTGCTTGATGTACTAACGCCTGATTTAATCTTGCTAGATGTGTATTTACCTGATGGTAACGGTTTGGATATTCTACGTGATTTACGTCAACAGCAGCATGCCTGTGATGTGATCTTAATTACAGCAGATCGTGACGCGGATACACTACAAGCTGCTATGCGTGGTGGGGTGGTTGATTACATTTTAAAACCGGTGATTTTTGCGCGCTTAGAAGAATCATTAAATAAGTATCTTAAACAGAAGAATCAATTTGTTCATCTCGATGATGTAGATCAGAACATGGTTGATGCCATGATATCTGTTAGTGTTAAAAGCCCTACGGCATCGCGTTTGCCGAAAGGTATCGATAGTGTCACTTTGGATAAAGTACGCGGTTTGTTTGCTGAACATGCTGATATTACTGCGGATAATGCAGGGGTATTAATTGGCGCGAGTCGCACCACGGCAAGACGCTATTTAGAACACTTGATTAGTACGGGCGAACTGATGGCTGATTTAAATTACGGCACTGTAGGCCGCCCTGAAAGAACCTATAAAAAACAAGTTAGATAATACTTGTTCATGCTAACTGTGGTTGCTGGTTAATCGTTAATAATTAGATAAATAAAAATTGAATTAAAAGTTAAATGAAAAAACAGCGCTTCGAGCGCTGTTTTTTTTCCATATTATTTATAGTTTCAATTACGCCTACGGTGACGATTCTTGCGATTATTAATCACACTCATCAACAAATACTGCTTTCTTTGCACGACGGCGATTAAATGCGGTTAGCAGTATCGGTGCAATTAGTACTAAGGCTGAAATAACAGTGAAAGTCAGTGTTATTGGACGTTCCCATAAGAAACTTAATTCACCATCACTGATCATTAATGAACGACGTAGATTTTCTTCCATTAAACCACCCAGAATAAAGCCCAGTAATAATGGTGCTAAGGGGAAGGTCGCGAGCCTGAGGAATATGGCTATCACCGCGACTAAGATCATAATAAAGACATCAACAGTATTAAAGGAAACCAGATAAACACCTGTGATTGAGAAGAAGATAATCATCGGCAGCAATACCGTTCTTGGTACCGCAAGCAGTTTGGCAATATACGGGATCAGCGGTAGATTCAACACCATCAATACGAGGTTACCGAAGTACATTGAGATGATCACAGACCAGAAAATCTCTGGGTTATCAACAAACAAACGCGGGCCAGGTTGAATACCGTAAGAGATCATTGCACCGAGCATAATAGCTGTAGTACCAGAACCTGGAATACCTAAGGTTAGTAGCGGTACAAATGAACCACTTGATGCGGCATTATTCGCCGCTTCAGGGGCAACGAGACCACGGATACTACCTTTACCAAACTCATCTCGTTTATCTTTAGGCGCAAGGTTACGCTCTAAGCCATAACTTAAAAAGGCTGCAATTGTTGCACCTGCACCGGGTAATACGCCGACAAAGAAACCCAGAATCGAAGAACGAACGGCCACGGGTGCAACTTCTTTGAACTCTTCTTTTGTTACTTTCATGCTACCAATTTCAGATAAGGCACTATTTTCTTCAGCGGAGGTATCTGGTTCCGGTTTTAAAATACTGAATAATATTTCACCGAGAGCAAAGGTAGCCATCGCTAATAATAAGAAACTAAAACCATCCATCAAATCGGTTAAGCCAAAGGTGAAACGTTCAACGCCAATGCCTTTATCAATACCGACGGTGGATAACATCAATCCAAAAATAGTCATCATCCAAGCTTTTAATACCTGGCCTTTACCAGCAAATGCTGCAACGGCAGAAAGGCCTACGAGCATTAAGGAAAAATAATCCGATGATTGGAAACTTAATGATACTTTGGCCAGGGCTGGTGCGGCGATTAATAACATGATCGCCGATAAGGTGCCGCCAGTGAATGAAGCATAAGCAGCAAGTGCTAATGCTTTACCAGCTTGGCCTTTTTTAGCTAACGGGTACCCATCAAATGCGGTGACCACAGTGGATGAACAGCCGGGTGCATTGATCAGGATTGAGGATGTTGAACCACCAAAAATAGCACCATAATAAACGCCAGCCATTAAGATCATCCCCGAAGACGGGTCTAATCCATAAGTAATGGGGATCATTAACGCAATCGCGGAAATTGGCCCAAGACCTGGCAGCATACCAATAAAAGTACCGACAAAACAACCGACCATAACCATCATTAAGTTGGTTGGCATGATTGCTGTGGATAAGCCTGCTAAAATTCCATCTAACATAATTATCGTCCTAGAAGCTTAAAAAGAGGTAACCAGGTTCAAGATAAATATCCAGAACTTTAGTTAGTAGTAACCAAAACACAGTTACAAAAGGAAAAGATGCACCAAACAAGACTGCTTTACGTCGCTCGCCAAGCAGCCAAAAGCCGACCAATAAGAATAAACTGGTGGCTAATACAAACCCGAGCCAAGTGAGTCCGACACCATAGGCTGTCATTAAGGCAACGAACGCACCAAGCAAGCGCCAATCTAAACTGCTTTCATTGGTATTTTCGCAAGTACTAGTACTACAAATGTTTGTGGGTGACATGACGATAAGCAGCAGTGACATGATAATGCCACTGGCGGTAAGTAAATAGGGTAAAGTACGTGCCGTGAAGGCCTCGTATTCGTCACCAGGGAAAAGCTGAATTTGGGTCGCTTGGTATCCGTAGATTAAGCAGACAAGTAGAAATATTAATCCACTGACTCGATCTCGGTTTAAGCGCGGTAAAGCTGTTGATTGCATGGGATGCTCCGATTTAAAAGAAAGCCACAGTGAATAATGACTGTGGCTGGATCATAGAGATGAGTTAGTTTATTTTAGGAAACCTAACTCACGCATCAAGGCACCCATTTGTTCTTCTTGTTGTTCTAAGAATGCATAAAAGTCTTTGTCTGCTTTGTAATTATCAATCCAACCGTTACGGTCACGCACAGTTGCCCATTGATCTGTCTTATACATCTCAGTTAGTACTTTGTTCCACTCTGCAACTTTAGCGTCACTGATACCTGGTGAAGCAAAGAATCCACGCCAGTTAGCAAAGACGGTTTCATTGCCCATTTCTGTAAGCGTCGGTACATTTGGTGCCGCGGCTAGACGCTCTGGTGCTGTGATTGCAAGAATGCGTACTTGACCACTTTTAGACATTTCCAGTACTTCACCTAGACCGGTTGAAAGTAGTGGGGTTTCACCTGACAATACTGCTGCCATCGCTTTACCGCCAGCGTCATAAGCGATGTAGCGTACTTTACGGGCGTCAAATCCTTCGCCTTTAAATGCGGCTGCTGCAATCAGATGATCCATGCTACCGCGTGCGGAACCGCCCGCAATTTTAACTTTGCGTGGATTTTCTTTAAATGCTGTTACTACTTGTTGCCAGTTTTCAAACTTCGAATCTGCTGCCACGACAATTGCGCCATAATCGGCAATCGTTGTGGCAACGGGCGTTAGATCTCGGAATGATTGTGGGAAAATACCAGTCAAAGAACGGATCACAATCGGAGTCGAGTTAACCATTAAAGTGTCTTGTTGACGTGCAGCTGTCTCAATCATGTGAGCAATAGCTTTACCGCCACCGCCGCCAGAAAGATTCTGATAAGAGACTTTTTCAACTAAGTCCGCTTTCATTAATACATCACCAGTCCCTCGGGCTGTCATGTCCCAACCACCGCCTGCACCACCTGGTACGATAAAGTGTATTTTTTCTAAATCAGCAGCCCAAGCGGCTGACGATAATGTGGCAATACTGGCGACAATCAGTGATGAGGTTACACATTTTCTAAATTGCTTTAGCATGGTTTCCATTCCTTGTGTTCATTGTTGAAAAGTTGAATTTAACATTACATGTTAATAGCTAGCGCTTTTCCATTGTTGGTGGGGTTAACGCTTATGGAAGGTGATGTTAATTTAATGTTGCCGGTGTTGTTGTGATGGAGTGAAAAGTGTAAATAATGGTAATTAATAACGTTTCGCGCATTTTGTGCATAAAGTTCACGTTGGGGTGTGAACGAAAAAAACCGGCTCATTTATTTCGGTGAATAAATGAGCCGGTCTTTTAAGTGATATACGAAACGTTACTTACTTCTGCAGTTTAGTTTTACCTGCGTAGGCCTTATGGCTTTGTGCCATTGTTTCTAAGATAGCGTCTTTTTCTATCCAAACATCATTGAGGTGTTGTTGAAAGCCAATTTTAAATGCGCGATCTTTTTGGTAATCACCACGCATCTTCTCATCAATATCCGCAACTCGAATATGTACATGTACATCTTTCACCTCTCCGCACAGGTATTGCCAGAAACTAGGCGTTTGACCTGGGTAATAAATGGCAACATCCACAATTTTATGAATGTGATCACCTAATGCAGAAAGTGCAAATGCCAGTCCACCTGCTTTTGGTTTTAACAGGTGCTTGAACGGTGATTTTTGTTTGTTATGCTTTTCAGTGGTTAAGCGCGTACCTTCCACAAAATTCATCACACTCACTGGACTGGATTTAAATTTAGCGCAAGCCTTACGTGTTACTTCGATATCTTTCCCGCGTAATTTCGGATTTTTCTTTAGTTGTGCTGTGCTGTAACGACGCATGAAAGGGAAGTCTAATGCCCACCAAGCCATGCCTAAGAAAGGCACAAAAATGAGTTCTTTTTTTAAGAAGAATTTTAAGAAGGGGATCTTTTTATTTAATACACGTTGCAAGATCAGGATATCAACCCAAGATTGGTGATTCGCAATGACCATGTACCATTCTTTTTCAGACAGCTCTATGTCAGCATTATGCAAATGGACCTTAACGGGATGAATAAAGTGTTCGATGACGCCATTTACGCGGATCCAACTACTTGCAAAGAAGACTAATAATGAAGAACAGATTCTTTGTATAATTTTAATTGGTAGTAATTTGATCGGGCTTAAAATCATGATTGGGATAACCCAAAACAGTAAGTTTACAAACCACAATACAAAGGCCAAACAGCCGCGTATAGATGACATAACACTTCCTAAAAATGACAATCAATAAAAATAGAGTGTCTATACTACTGCGCAGATCAAAACGACTCAATATTTAACTACCACTTTATGCACAAATCCACGCTCTTTAGCTAAAGGTCGGAGCAGTTAAAAGGTTGTACTGTAAAAATAATTATAATTAAGGTGACTTTGATGACGTTTCATCAGGAGGAAAGTGTGATAGTAGAATGGCTATTATTTTTCAGACTGGCGATATAGTTTAAGGGGGCTGATATTAATAGAAAAATAGTATTTTATGTGTCTATCTGTGCTGAAAGTATATGGTAATACTTAGCTTACTTTATTGAATATGCACAGATATGAACACAATTAATAAATAATTTAAAAGGCTTTCTCCATATATTTTTTTTAAACTATATTCATGTTATTGCAGGACAAACTCGGAATGATTAATTTGCGGGTTTATAATTTAAAAAAGACCAAAGCACCTTTTTTATATTCAAGAGCTTGAATCTTATGATGAATGAAAAATATACGTGTTATTTAGTATCAAAATCAAGTTTACAATCTTCTTTATTAAAACAAAGTCTAGAGAAATCACTTGATATCATTATTTTAGATGTATCCTTTACCGAACTACTTCAAACGATCTCTTCTAAGCAAACTAATAACAACCTCAATTACATTATTATTGATTTAAACCATTTACAAGACGATTACCTCAGCAAGTATTTAATTATTGTCGATGAAAAACATCTTAATACTAAAGAGGTTCTAATAAATTCAGAACCTTCCGTCATTGTTGATGACTTGATGAAACTACCTAATTTAACCGGACTGTTTTATGAAAGCGATACCATGGAATTGATGTCGAAAGGTATGCAAAAAATATTAGATGGCGAGCTTTGGCTTTCTAGAGATATTACGACGTCTATTATTACAGTGCATCGAAAAGATAAATATTTCACTTCCAGTGTGATCGCTGAACTGACTCGGCGCGAAGAAGAAATTATGAAGTTACTCACTTTAGGTGCTTCAAATTCTCAAATCGCAGAGCAATTATTCGTGAGCGAAAACACGGTTAAAACGCATTTACATAATGTGTTTAAGAAAATAAAAGTAAGAAGCAGGCTGCAAGCTGTGATGTGGGCAAAGGGACAACAATTTCAAAGGGCTCAATAATGAAGTCAAAACGAGGAAAGGTTTTGTTTTATGCCTTGTGTATTAGTGGGCTCTGTATTAGCACAAACCTACAGGCAATTGATGATAAATCTCCGCTAGAAGAATCAAGCAGTAATGATGATAGTCTCGTCGAAATTCAAGGGCTTCTTATCGATCGAACATTAACTCGCCTTGGCAAAGATTTCTACTTTACCTTTGCGATGAAAATGAACAGTGAATATGGTGATCTTGAGGTTAACTTAACGATCTCTGAAGTACCAACCGCTCTATCGGGAAGTATTATTACAATCCATCATTTTAATCGGGTTATTTATAAAACAGCTCTTTCACCAGGGAGGTATCAAGCAGAACAACGTGCAGAGGAAGCTATGTATGTAACGCGAAATTATATTGTTAAATGGAAAGCCGAAAAACAATTTCAAGATACTTTTGATCTAGAACGATCAGAGTTATAAGGAGGATATGATGAAGATAACTACGCAACTATTCACTCTTTCATTTATTTTAAGCAGCAGTCATGTAATCGCGAGTGAATTAGTTTATACACCTGTGAACCCGAGTTTTGGTGGTAACCCGTTAAATAGTAGCTACTTATTAGGTACAGCTGCCGCGAACAATGATTACTCTGGGCCAAAAATTGACTCAGGATTTGAAGAGAAGTCAGCTTTGGAGCGTTTGGCATCTAGCTTGGAATCGAGGTTAATAAGTCAAATATTGTCCGATGCAAGTGAGGGGAAAACCGGGCAACTTATAACCGAGGCTTTTACTGTCAATGTTGTTGAAGGTGAGGGGGGCGCATTGCTCATTCACCTCGTGGATAATTTAACTGGTGAGAGCTCAACTATTCAAGTTGGCGGCATTACTTCGAATTAAAAAGCAAATAAAGGATGCAATAAATGAAGTTTTTATGGCTGTTTTTTATAATGATTATGACTGGATGCTCAAACTCATTGAGTATTCCAGATACTTCGGATACACCGAGTTTAATGCAAAGGGGTAATACCTATAATGACCTGGTAGCATTACCGAAACCAAAAGGGAAAATCTATGTTGCAGTGTATGACTTCAGAGATCAAACTGGTCAATATAAACCGCAACCAAATAGTAACTTCTCAACAGCCGTTCCGCAGGGGGCTACGGCACTATTAACCATGGCACTCTTGGATTCTCAGTGGTTTTATCCATTAGAGCGACAAGGTTTACAAAACCTGTTGACGGAAAGAAAGATAATCCGAGCTGCACAGAATAAAGATAAAGTCGTATCTAATCATGGTGCTGACTTGCCTTCATTACAATCAGCAAATGTGATGATAGAAGGTGGGATAGTGGCTTATGATACCAATATAAAAACAGGGGGGATAGGCGCTAAATATCTCGGTATTGGTGGTTCTGGTAAATACAGAACAGATCAAATTACGGTAAATATTCGCGCTGTGGATATTCGCAGCGGTAAAATTCTATCAAGTATTACCACAACCAAAACAATTCTTTCTTATGAGTTAGCGGCGGGTGCCTTTCGTTTTGTCGATTATAAAGAGTTACTTGAAGTAGAAATGGGTTATACCAATAATGAACCGGTCAATATTGCTTTAATGTCAGCCATTGATGCAGCCGTTATTCACTTGATTGTTAATGGTGTAGAGCAAGGATTATGGTCTCCGAGTTCCTTAGATAGCCTAGATTCTCCCGTATTTAAAAAGTATGCTTCTCAACCTAGCACCCTAGATACAAATGCTAAACAGGTTAGTACGACTGACAAATTTAATACGAATGACAGATTTAAAAAGTATGCTTCTGAATTGAAGGCCAAAAATGCGTCGACCCCTAAAAATTACAGAGCTACAAATTAGTGTGCTTATTTATCGAACTTTAGTCACGCTTTTGTATTCTAATAAATAATTATAGTTACTTCGATGTCCCCAGATCCTCAGGGGCCATCGAAGGATGATAAAGCCTTGAATACCTATGCTAGCGGCATATCAATGGATAACCTCCTTGATTAATATAAACCTATCTACAATTCAGACCATTCCCTCACTTTAATCACTACTACACCCCCTCCATATATTGAGTGAACGATATCCGATAACGGTATTCGGAAGCAATATTTGTTGCCCAAATACCGTTGGTGATAAATCCCCTTATGTTGTATGTTGTATGTTGTCGCGTGCGACAGTAACCGGCAAGATAATCCAAAACACATCGTTGACCTCAAATAAATAGCGACCCCAAATAAATAGTTGAGCCAAAATACATAGTTGGCCGCTTCAAGTTCTGCGTCTTTCTTTGTTTTAAATCGATAATAGTACATATGCTTGTGTTTGAAGCTGCTAATAAATAGTGTTGTTGGTGTGTTATGTGTACTGACCCCATTAGCTTGTGCTCTATTTGATAACCTGTAGTAGAAAGCACAAAGGTTTAGGCTCATTGTTTTATATGCAACTCGGGTAGGGTATATCTTCATAGGCTCTGCATTGAAATGAAATCTTAATCGCTTTCCCTGGCAATGAAGACTGAGTTTTTCAATGTCTTTTTGCTGTAGCTATTAGAGTGGGGCATAGCATTTTAAGTTTATGATGTCCTGATCAGTATGGTATTTACTGCCTGTGCTTTATTGTTTAGTTCCTGCCTAGCTGCGTACAATATTCAACTTTAATTAACATTAAATTATTTTAGCAGTGGCCGGTAGAATTAAACTACATCAGTATATCGAGTGCTGAACTAAGCATGGTGTAGTATTTTTGGGGGATCTGGTAATCTTTTAGTTATTGCCGCTTAGTGGGGGGATGATGATATTTTACAATTTTTATCAATTATGAAAGTAGTGATTTTATTAGAAGAGGAAGTGATGATTTTTATAGGGAACTGTTCTTTTGATAAGCTTAAATTAACTTGTGCATTTTTATTAATACTGGTTGTGAATTGATTACTGGTATTCGAGGTTAGCTTAATTGTATGATGATTATCATCTTGGTTAGTAATCTGCAGGTTAATACTGCTACCGATATCTTGACAAAGAATATTCATTTCTTTAGCCTCTTGTTTCACTTCATCTTGCTTTATTCTCAGCTGCTCTTCACTATGCAACATTTGTGATTGCTGTAGTGCAAATAAAAAAATAGCGGCATTAAACGCCGCTGATTTTTTACGATTGACTAAATAAGTCACAGATCTTTAGTTTTGTACAACGATTGCACTATTATTGTTACTGTAGTTCGCTGTTATCGTTGAGCTATCATTGATATTTTGCGTGACATCAATAGTATTATAGTTTGACTGATACATAGATACTTTGGCCGTTGCATTATGCGCAGTTTGCTCAATATCCACGTCATTACCATTACCGTGAGAGATATCAACTTTAGCTACATTGTCATAACCATCTTGATCGATATCGACGTCATTATGAGCGCCATGAGTAATATCAACTTTGGCTTTATTATGATGACCGTCTTGGGCGATATTTACGTTATTGGCAAAGCCGAGAGAGATATCAACTTTGGCTTTATTTCTAGCACCATCTTGGTCGATATCGACGTTATTATAGGCACCTGCAGTAATATCAACTTTCGCTTTATTTTTATAACCAGCTTGATCAATAGCGACGACATTACCTAAACCATAGTGAATATCCACCTTTGCTTTGTTTCTAGCGCCATCTTGGGCTATATTTACATCGTTGTAACCCGCTGCTGTCATATACACTTTTGCTTTATTTTTATTACCATCCTGTGCGATAACCACCTTATTACCTAAACCATAGTGAATCCCAACTTTCGCTTTGTTATCATCTGAATGATTCGCTACACTTGTTTTAACTTTATTATAAGCACCTTTTTCAATTTCAATATTTAATCGGTTATCGTCAGCGCCACGGCCAAATGTACTCTTGGTTTTATTGTAATTAGAGTCATTATGAATATTTACTTTCGCAGTGTTGCGGTCAGTGCCCTTCTCTAACATGATTTTTGATTTATTATGATCACCTTCTTGTATTATCGTTAATTTATTATGGTCAGATTTACCACCGTTAAGCGTGATTTTGGCTTTGTTATCATCACCATATTGATCTACGCTCAATTTATTACGATTACTGTTTTTTCCAGCTTCGCCATTAATAGCAGTCTTAGATAGATTTCTTTTACCTGTTTGTAAAATGTCGATTTTATTATGATCACCATAGATGATGGTCTCGTGAGCCTCATTGCCATCGGCGAGGCTAGTACCACTGGTATTTTGTGTTACGGTCACATTATTGTCGTCTGCATTTTGAAAAATCATGGTATCGACATTGCCCGCGAAAGAAGCGCCAGATACAAGTGCCGAAGAAACTGCGATTGCGATTGTTAATTTTTTCATAGTAATTCCCTTAATGATCTTATATTTTGATTAAAAAGTATTGTTGATAATAATACTCGCATGCCCGGTTTGGTTGACCGAAAAATCATGTGAGCTATTCGTTGTATCTTTAATAAAAGCCAGGTTGTGATTACCAGACTGATTTATCGTACCTTTATGTTGCGCATTACCACCTTGAATATGTACTGCAACATTACGATTCCCGTGTTGTATAATGGCACTTTCATGCCCTTCACCTACTTGAATCGTTTTAGCAATGTTGAAGCGACCACTTTGCTTGGTATAAGCGCTGTTATTACTCCCTTCTTGTTTTATTTTTGCTTTGTTCCGAACACCACTTTGTTGGACATGTGCTTTATTACCTAATCCACCATTGCGATTTTGTAAAACTTTTACTTTAGAGAGATAAGCACCATCAAATTCAATATTTGAATAGTTACCACTTGGAGCTAGCTCTGATAAAGCAGCTAACTCTGGCGGCGGTTCGTAGGGAGAAAGACCCCCCGCGAATGTATAACCAGAAAGTGTTAATAAGCAACAAGCGCTTATATTATTTATCCTTGTCATATAAGTACCCTTATGACCTTGTTTTTGTTAAAGCAACATGATGTTACTTGGATTAAGTATTGGATTATCAGGGTATTCAACCATCAACTTTATGATGAGATTGTTAATGTTTATGTTAATTTTAAAGGATTAATTAGCCTTATTATTGGTCATCTATTTGGGCTAGATAGGCTGATGAAACTAATGCTAAAGTTTATCTTCTGATTGAGATTGGATATATGATGAGGTATATGTCTTTGTTTCTATAATAAAAAGGGATTTTAGGTTTATGCTGCTGTATCTCGAAGGTGTTACGAGGTGACATAAAGAATATTATAGTTCCAGGTCACACTTTAGAGGTAAAGGTGAAAACCTTAAGGGTAATTTTATATAAACGACTGTGCCGTGGTCTGTAATCATTTATCCTATGATGAACCATATCTTGTTTGTTCTAATTACTAAGGAAATACACTTATGAATACTGCTATTGATATACTCCTAACTCCGTGGCTTTGGATTACGATTGTTGTTATTTTTACCATTCAAAGAAGCGTATTATTTATTCCGCAAAACCGAGGGTATGTTATTTATACCTTTGGACGTTATAGCGGCACATTACAAGCTGGCCTTAACTTTATAGTGCCTTTTATACAACGAGTCGCTGCAGATCGTAATTTAAAAGAACAGTCATTAGATATCTCTTCACAACTGGCTATTACCAAGGACAATATTACCTTGGAACTTGATGGTATTTTATTTATGAAGGTGATTGATGCCGCAGCAGCGACGAACAACATCACTGACTATAAATTAGCGGTAGTACAACTGGCGACCACAACAATGCGTAATGCCATTGGTTCAATGGAACTCGATCAGTGTTTTCAGAATCGAGATAACATTAACGCGTCTATCTTAGCGTCAATGACTGAAGCAACTCAACCTTGGGGTGTGCAGGTGACACGTTACGAGATCAAAGATATTACCCCGCCGATTTCAATTAAAGAAGACATGGAAAAACAAATGGCTGCAGAACGTGAAAAACGTTCTGTGATCCTGACTGCTGAAGGTGTTAAGACGGCTGCGATCACGCAAGCTGAAGGTTTGAAACAAGCCCGAGTTTTAGATGCGGAAGCGGCTAAGGCAGAGCAGGTACTGGCCGCTGAAGCAAGTAAAGAGTCACAAATATTAGAAGCAACGGGTAAAGCTGAGGCGATCAGATTAGTGGCAAATGCAGACTCTTCGGCATTACATGTTGTTGGTGAAGTTGCCATTACTAGCGAAGGACAACAAGCGGTACGCTTAAAGCTCGCACAAGATGCTATTTCAGCACACAAAGCGATCGCTGCTGAAGGTTCGGTTATTTTAACGGATGGTAAAACCAGTGAGAATATCGGTAATACAGTTGCTCAAGCGATTGCAGTTTCAAGCGCACTAAAATTATCTGAATAGTGAGGCTATCTTCTATCATGGAGTTTACTAAATGGATACATTAATTGACTACTTACAGAACAATCATGACCAATTGCTTTATGTGGTTGGCGCGATTGCCTTGATTATTGAGTTGAGTGTGACTGGGTTAAGCGGGCCATTATTATTTTTTGGTCTTAGCTGTCTGATCTCTGGGTTATTGGTGAGTATTGGCGTTATCCAAGGCTGGGAGCTTGAAGTATTATCGGTTGGCTTACTGTCAGGTGTCGTGGCGTTATTATTATGGAAACCACTTAAGCAATTTCAGGGCAATCGCACTGTGCAAGATACGAGTAGCGATATGATTGGTCAAACCGTACCGGTGAGTGAAACTGTCACTATTAATGGTGGTAAGGTTCGCCATTCCGGTATTAATTGGAATGCCCGCTTAAGTGAATCGGCGACGGTTAGCTCCCTCGATGTTGGTTTACGAGTTAAAATCGTCGCGGTAGATGGCAATGTTTTAATTGTCGAATAACGAGTATTGAATAAATAGCGCTGGGCAAAATAGTACTATATACATAGTAAATAGATGACTGAGTAAATACTTGACTAATTTATCAGCCATTAAACTCATCGGAGCAGATTAGGTGTTCAATACACAGATCATAAAATGCTTGAGCTTGCGGTGAAATAGTATGCTCAGCCAGACGAAAAATCCCCATCTTGCGTTCTAACGATGGATCAAGCAAAGGTAACCACACGAGATCAGTTTCATTACTAGAAAAAGCCAGTTTTGGTAGTGTGGTTATACCAATCCCCAGTTTTAATACTGAAAACAACGAAGTGATATTCTCAACAGAGTAGAGCGCCTTATCAATCAGAACCCTTGCGGCAGTCGGCTCTAGCAGTCTACAGGTACCATTATGAATGAATGGTTGATCTAATAACGCCTGCCATTCAATGCCATTCACATTATTCGCTATTGGATTATCCTTTAAACATACCACACCAATAGGATCTGAAATTAGCGGCGTAAAATCCACAGCATCAGCATCTAGGTTCGCACAATTTCCGAGTGCTAAATCGACTTCACCTGACACTAATCTTGCTTCAACACCAGCGGCATTATCATCAATCAAACTGACTTCAACATTAGGGTATTCCTTACAGAATCGTCCTAGCACATTAGGGATCAATTTTGCTGCAACAGAGGGGACACTGGCAATGCGGACGCGCCCTTGTTGGCCTGCCGCTGCGGCTCGTAGGTCGTTGTCTAGGGTTTTATAAATATATAAAAACTGCGTGATCTTGGGTAAACATATTTGCCCAAAAGGCGTAAGCGTGGATTTATTTCCTGGCTCAAAGAGTGGCTGCTCTAATGTACGCTCAAGTTCTTTGATAGAGGTCGATAGCGCGGCCTGAGAGCGATTTGCTCTGCTTGATGCGGCGCGAAATCCACCTTCTTCGACGACTAAAACAAAATGTCTCAGTTGTTGTATTTTAATATCCATATTTAATAATCCATGCAATGTGTAGTGATAAAACTCTGTATTCATAAAAAAGAACATCATCATAAAAAGTATGTTGTGATCACGCTTTTACGGGGTGATAAATTTTACTTATCAATTGAACAGAATTTACCGTTAGATTTATCAGGAGTCAACTGGCAATATTCACAACATCGAAACAAAGCTGTTACAAAATGGATGTAAACATGACAACTCAAAGCTACCCTGTAAAAACTGAATTATTTGCGTCTAAAGCGCCACTCGAATGGGCGATTGTAAATAATGGTACTTTATATACTGCGCAGATCCCGATTGATCAAACAGGCGCTGTTGTTGCGGGTGGCATTGAAGCACAAACTCGCCAAACCTTTGACAATCTAGTCCACACATTAGAATGTGCCGGCGAATCTCTTAATTCAGTACTGCAAGTCTTAATCTATGTCACTGACCGTGAATATCTCGCCACCGTTAATCAAGTATATGCAGAATACTTTGATGCGCCTTACCCAAATCGCGCTGCCATGGTCGTCGCAGGACTTGCACGTGAAGAAATGCTCGTTGAGTTTGTTGTCTACGCTGCTGTCAGTGAATAATCAGCACATTTTTAACTTAAACAAAAGCAACATAAAACCAATATTTATAACGCTATAAACCCGAACTATACTAACGAATATGATCTATTTTAACGAATCAATTTAACTTAACGTATCGCCTATTTGTTACCAGTCTGCGTAGCAATAAAGAACAACAAGGAAAGTCGTATGACAACTCAAACACAGCACTCACTTCATATCGGTGGTGAATGGCAAGCAGAAAACTCACTTTATATTGGCGGCGAATGGCAATCAGGTGTAAGCACTATTGCTAATATCAACCCGTCTGATATCAGCCAAAATTTAGGTAACTTCGCCCAAGCTAATACGGCGCAAGTTCATCAGGCTATTTCGGCTGCAAAACATGCACAGCCAACATGGGAAAAGACGCCACTAGAACGAAAGCAAGCTGTGCTACAAGGCATTGGTGATGAGTTGATCGCACGTTGTGATGAGCTGGGTCGCTTACTATCAAGTGAAGAGGGTAAACCCTTCTTAGAAGGCCGTGGCGAGATTTATCGTGCGGGTCAATTCTTCCAGTATTTTGCAGCAGAAGTACTACGTCAAATTGGCGATAGCGCAGCCTCTGTTAGACCTGGTGTGTCAGTTGAAGTAACACGTGAAGCTGTGGGTGTTGTAGCCATTATCTCTCCGTGGAATTTCCCTACTGCGACTGCAGCATGGAAGATTGCACCTGCTTTAGCGTTTGGTAACAGTGTTATCTGGAAACCTGCAAATCTAACACCAGCAAGTGCGGTGGCATTAACTGAAATTATTCACCGTCAAGGCCTACCAGCAGGTACGTTTAACCTTGTGCTTGGTAGTGGTTCGGAAGTGGGTAATGTACTAATTAATTCAACTGAAGTTAATGGCGTTAGTTTTACGGGCTCAGTAGATACAGGTCGTAAGATCGCAGCTGCAACCGCACCCAATTTTGTGCGTTGCCAATTAGAAATGGGCAGTAAAAATGCATTAATCGTTGCTGATGATGCCGACATTAATATCGCCGTTGAAGCGACTATCGCGGGGTCATTCTCGGGCGCAGGGCAAAAATGTACCGCATCTTCTCGCCTCGTCGTGATGGATGGTATTCATGATGCATATGTTGAAGCACTGATTAAGCGTATGAGCGAACTCAAAGTGGGACATGCCTTGAAAGATGGCGTATTTATGGGCCCTGTTGTGGATGGTAAGCAGTTAGATGCGAACTTCGATTGGATTGATACAGCACGTCAAAGCGGTGGTGAACTGGCATTTGGTGGTGAACGTTTAAACTTAGAACATGAAGGTTTCTACATGTCGCCTACACTGTTTATTAATACTAAAAATGATTGGTCGGTGAACCAAGAAGAAGTATTTGCGCCGATGGCGAGTGTTATTCGTGTTGCTGATTTAGAGGAAGCGATAGCCACAACAAACGATACTCGCTTTGGTTTAACCAGTGGCATCATCACTCAAAGTCTACGTACAAGCGCATTGTTTAAACAGCAAGCACAAACAGGTTGTGTGATGGTTAACTTGCCAACCGCAGGTACCGATTACCATGTGCCGTTTGGTGGCCGTAAAGAATCAAGCTTTGGCCCTCGTGAACAAGGCCAGTATGCAAAAGAATTCTATACCGTGGTGAAAACTGCTTATCAACGCGCTTATTAAGCGGTTTTTAATGCTGTGCTTTAGCTGGTCTTAAGTCGAGCTAGAGCATAGCTAAATGGATGAAAGTCAGGTGAATAATTAGGAGTCGGTATGTATAGCCAAAGGATTGTGATTGATGGATTGCAGTATTGCAATTGGGATCGAGAGTACTTCCAGACATTGAAAAACAGTGGCATTACCGCTGTGCACGCAACGATTGTTTATCACGAGACTGCGCGTGAAACGTTGAGCCGTTTTGCTGAGTGGAATTTAAGGTTTGAACAAAATGCGGACTTGATCATGCCGATTCACTCTGTTGCTGATATCGAAAAGGCCAAAGCTCTCGGTAAAGTGGGGGTTTTCTTTGGCGCACAAAATTGCTCATCAATTGATGATGAAATCGGTTTAATTGAAGTAATGCGCCAACAAGGTTTACTTATTATGCAGCTGACTTATAACAACCAAAGCCTATTGGCAACCGGGTGTTATGAAAAAAATGATAATGGTATTACCCGTTTTGGTAAGCAAGCAATTGCTGAGATGAATCGTGTTGGCATGATCATCGATATGTCACATAGTGCAGAGCGATCTACACTTGAAGCGATTGATTTATCATCTCGCCCTATTTGTATTAGTCATGCTAACCCGACGTTTGCGTTTGAAGCGTTGCGTAACAAGTCGGATACGGTGATTAAGTCATTAGCAGCACGCGGCGGATTATTAGGGTTCAGTTTATACCCATTTCACTTACCTAATGGCAGTCAATGCAGCTTAGATGATTTTTGTCAGATGGTTGCTAAAACGGCAGATATGGTAGGGGTTGAACACTTGGGGATTGGTAGTGACTTGTGTCTTAACCAACCGCAAGCTGTATTGGAATGGATGCGTAATGGTCGCTGGTCTAAAGCGATGGATTACGGTGAAGGTTCAGCAAACAATTCAGGGTGGCCTGATTCATTGCCTTGGTTCTGCGGCAGCGCAGGCATGGAGAATATTTATAACGGATTAATGCGCTACGGATTTTCAGAATCTGAAGCGGGGCAAGTATTAGGCGAAAATTGGTTTAACTTTTTAAAGCAAGGATTAGAGCCTATTTCGTAAATCGTTACGACACATAGAACGTCAGTCCATTATTATAAATCGAGAGGACTGACGTAAACACACCTTTGCAGTTGCAAAGCATACCTCTGGAGTCAGAGCATGTCAGATTTAACCAAAATCGCGAAAGCGGCGAGCTTAGATAGTGATGGTAGTAATACCGTAAGCTCATCAAATAATAGCGAAGTAAGTGATAGTAATTCTACAGCGGATAAATTGGGTTTTAGTAATCCCGCTTTTTGGTACAGCGGCAGTTTTCTTGCCTTGTTTGTACTATTAGCACTATACGATGAAGCATTGTTATCAAGTCTTGTTAATACGGGATTCTCATGGGCTGTTACAGTCTTCGGTCCTTATTGGCAGGTATTGTTGCTATTAACTTTTTTGATTGGCATCGCGTTAGCCGCTGGTCGTACAGGTAAAGTTGTTTTAGGTGCATTACCTAAGCCTGAAATGGATGGCTTTCGTTGGATGGCTATTATCTTTTGTACATTACTTGCTGGTGGTGGTGTGTTCTGGGCTGCAGCTGAGCCGATAGCACATTTTGTTAACCCGCCACCTCTGTATGGTGCTCAAGAAAACATTCAACAAACGGCTGTTAATGCTTTATCACAATCGTTCATGCATTGGGGTTTTCTGGCTTGGGCTATTGTCGGTAGTCTTACTTCTATCGTAGTAATGCACCTGCATTATGATAAAGGCTTGCCGCTGAAACCGCGTATCCTACTTTATCCTGTGTTTGGTAAACGGGTGTTAACGGGACACACCGGCGCGTTGATTGATGCTTGTTGTATTGTTGCTGTTGCGGCAGGGACTATCGGTCCGATTGGTTTCCTTGGTCTACAGGTGAGCTACGCATTAAACGTTTTGTTTGAGATCCCAGACGGATTTACTACGCAGCTTATCATTGTTTTATTTGCCATTGCTTTATATACCATTTCGGCATTGAGTGGCTTGAATCGAGGCATGCAAATGCTTAGCCGTTACAACGTTGTTTTAGCGTGTTTATTGATGGCTTACATTCTTATTTTTGGTCCAACTAACTTTATATTTAATGGCTATATCCAAGGTGTGGGTAGCATGGTTGATAACTTCATCCCGATGGCAACATACCGTGGCGATGAAGGTTGGTTGAGCTGGTGGACCGTATTCTTCTGGGGGTGGTTCTTGGGTTATGGCCCGATGATGGCAATCTTTATTGCACGTATCTCACGTGGCAGAACGATCCGTCAATTGGTCACCACGATCAGTATCATTGCACCACTTACTACCTGTTTTTGGTTCACGATTGTCGGTGGTTCAGGTTTAGCATTTGAAATAGCAAATCCGGGGTCTGTTAGTTCTGCATTTGAGGGCTTTAACTTACCTGGTGCACTGTTGGCTGTAACGTCGCAGTTACCATTTCCGATGATTACGTCTGTACTGTTTCTTATCCTGACTACGATCTTTATCGTGACGACGGGTGACTCGATGACTTACACCATTAGTGTGGTGATCAGTGGTGAAGAAGAACCAAATGCCTTTATTCGTACATTCTGGGGTGTGGTGATGGGGATCACTGCGTTGGTGCTTATTTCACTGGGCTCGGGAGGGATATCCGCACTGCAATCTTTCATTGTTATAACTGCAGTACCGGTTTCTTTAATCTTATTACCTTCGCTCTGGAACGCACCACAAATCGCGATTCAGATGGCGAAAGACCAAGGTTTATAGCACGTCTTAATGGTCAGTCGATTGATTGACTGACCGTGAATAACAATGTGAAGCAGGGCGGTTAGCAAGCCGCCTAATTAAAATTCTTATATTTACAATGGAAGTTAATAATATGGATGCTCGTCCTTCAACTTGCGGTGGCACTTATATGCGTGATCCTGTAACCGTTATGGCGCCAGAAAGACTTGGTGCAATGCATCAGAACCGGATCAGCTTTGTGCGCTCTTTAATTCGTAAAATGGCACAACAAAAATGGCAAGTGACTAAGCACGACTGGCAGTTGTCAGCAGAAGGCTTTGGTCATGTGATTTACAAACTGACAACACTGAATCATATTTATCACTTAGTTATTTTTTGTGATGAGATTGCCGATGAAGATCGTAATGATCGTGTTATTGCCGAAAAGTGGGACGTAACGTTCGCCCTGGTTTATGGCGATGTTGATGTTGATTTATTGAGTCGCTTACGCACTAACGTGCCGTTGCAAGAAGCTGGACGAAATCCAAATAAAGTATTGGTATTGGCAAGAGCGAACAAAAGTGTACGGGTGTTTGAACATTTAGTATCACACCTTGCTAAAGGGCAGCAGCCGAATGCCAAAGAACTCGCAGAAGTTGGTTATATCCTACGTACGACAGCTGTTTACGGTAATGGTAAGTTTGGTATTGCTGATTTTGGCTGGCTGGAAACGACCGAAGACTTTAATCAGTCCTTCAGTGCGCAAATGTGTGCTGTGTATATCTTGCGTGAATTCAGCCTCGACTGGGTGCATTATTTAGCGCGGCAGCAAGGTGGAGATAAAGCGGTTAGTTTAGATCTTGGCTTACAACGTTACCTAGGGATCGGTAATGCGACAGGCTTGGGCATGGCACCGTACTTGATCAATCATCCTTGTGTTGTGGATAAATGGTTATCATCACGAGAGTCTGCGTTGACGGCTGTATTAAATGCTGCTGTTGAAGTACATAAATTAGCACCACTACAGCATTTATTACAAAAAGGGCTTTGCCATTTAGAGCAAATCATTACGATTAATGAAAATCAAGATGACCTTAATAATACTGCAATAACTGAATTACATGATCTATTGACTAAACTCGAAACCTTGCTTATACAGAGTCAAACTTGGTCAGAGTTAGTTGAATATACCAGTCGTTATAGTTTGGAAACGCAAGAAATTCTATTGTCGTGCTTGATGGAGATCTATCCTGCGTTGGTGGATAACTATGAAACTAAAATGAATTGTGATGAAAGCTTAAACCTACCGAGTGGTAAGCGTATTGAAGATTTGTTAGCGGTATTGGAAAGTAGTTATCGCTGGGCTATTGAGACTGATTTTAAGCAACCGGAAAATAACTATTGGTTCTGGTATCGCTCACAAGACAAAGAAGAACCACGGTTAGGTGTTCGCGGTGAAGAACCGGGTGAAGATCGTGAATTACCCTTGGATATTGGTCGTCAAGCTAATCGCCTTTATCATGCGTTATTGATATGTAAACCCAATATGCAGTTGGCTGAATTTTTAGTATTACAGCCTCAATACCGAGCCATTTCACGTCGTGTTTGGACGCTAGGGAATAAGCAAATGGGTGAAATACAGATGAATGTATTACATAAGAAGTCGTTACCTATGCATCTCTTGCGCTGTAAGTTAGCGGTGCTGGGTGCAACTAAATTTGACCCTCGCTCTGAACGTTGGGTACGTGTTACTTTTTTCCAAGGCGCACCGTTACTTAACGAACTCCATGATGGAGAGTGGTTGTTTCCGTTATTACCAAGTAATGCCTTAAATCAAGCTGTAGTCGAAGGGGAAGTATCATGATCGTTTCACATAATGAATTAGTCTCGGTGGTGAATAAAGCCTTTTTAGGGATGCGTCGTAGCTGTGGTGAAGCCGATGTGATAGCCAATATGGTTGCTGGTTTACAGATTGTTGGATTAAATGGTATCGGCCACTTTAACAACGCTGCGCAGTTTTTAACGGCGGAAAAAGACTCCCCTGTTGATATCTTTATTACTAATGAAGGTGGACTGGTTGTTGATTTACATGGTTGTAGCTTAGCTTGTCACCTACCAGTTGTGATCGATTACGCGCTTGAAAAAATGGTCGGTAAAAAGCACCTGACGATTGAATTGAAAAATTGTCACAACCGCTGGCTTGCGTATAACGAACTGGTGAAACTAGCGGCGAAAGGGTTGGCGTGTAAAGCGCAGTGGAATAATGGTTCGTCACCACAAAATACCCTGTATATTTTGAATCAAGGGTGTGTGTCACCGGAACTGTTTCTATCTGACCATCTCGATCTAGCAGGCCGAACATTACACGATATGACCATTCAATTATCAGTGAAAAATTTCGATATTGCCGGTTACTCAGCTGGTTACACAAAGCACATTAAGTCTTCATCGCTAAATAATGCACAACGTGATACCTGGTACGAGGGTATTTCAGTAGATGAGGGTGAATGGGAAGTATTGAAACGCACGGCGACGGCACTCTTGGTTGAAAATAGTGAGCAATCAGTTAAAGGCGCAGGTGAACTTGTTTAAATTGCGAGTTTACTGCCTCTACCCACATCGTCGAGGTAGTTGACTAACTTCAACACTCGGTGATAACTGTTTATAAACATTGAGTATATCCATTAAGCAGTGGTCAAACGCGGCCACTACGTTCGGGTCAAACTTGCTACCTGATAATGTATGAATCTGAGTGATGGCGACTTCAATCGGTATTGCTTTTTTATAACAGCGTGGGTGGATCATTGTATCAAAAGTATCTACAACGGCGACAATACGTGCCGACAATGGGATGTCATTATGTTGCAGTTGATTAGGGTAGCCACTACCATCCCAATGTTCGTGTAAGGTCAGGACGAGATTGTGCGCGAGTTGCAATGTGGTTGACTCTGCATCTTGTAAAATTTTAGCACCAATCACGGGTGCCGTTTTCATCATGATCCACTCTTGCATTGTTAGCGCGGCTGGTTTGGATAAAACCTGCTCTGGAATACCAATTTTACCTAAATCATGCAATTTTGCTGCGGCGCATAATTCTTTTGCTTTGTCTTTTGACATCCCCATGTTTAAACCAATTAACTCACAATAACGAGATACTCGGCGAATATGGTTTGGCGATGAATCATTTTTGTATTCTGCGGCTAACCCAAGTCGTGTAATCGTTTCGACATTGGTCTTTTCTAGCATTAAATGTAATTGCTCATTTTCTTTACGGGATGCAATCAAGCTATCAATCATATTGTTAAAGGCGTATTGGGTTTGTTGTAATTCAATAAAACTTGATTCGGTGATATTGGTTTTGATGAATTGACCACAGCGTATGTTCTCAGCAATGGTTTTAATTTTTCGTAATGAATCAGTAATATGATTGATGAAAAAGAAAGACGTGAGACAGGCGAAAATACTGATCACTAAGCCAAACAAAATATTCAACTTTTGGTTGGTGATGAGCTCACTGAGGAAAAATTGCTCAGGCATGTAGATCGCAATAATCCAAGGCCATTCATGATGGGTAAACTCTTTAAATAAACCATGATATTTATTATTACCGAAACTAAATGCCACTGCTGTTGCTGTACTGCCGGTCGAAAACAACTGGGTTTCTTCTTGCAAAGCCTGCCAAGCCGTTAAAGCGATTGGATTATTAATCTCATTGATACGGGGGAATCGTAGGCTTTCACTTGCAGTATCTTGAATTATTTTTTGGTCGGGATAAGCGATAATCTCACCGAGGCGGTTAGTGACAAAAGCCGTGCTGTTTTCGCCGAGATCAAGGTTATCGAAAAAAGATGAAATGGTGGCGAGTGATACATCGACACCCACGACGCCAATGAGTTTATTATCTTTATCATAAACCGGCATTGAACTAGTGATACCTGGCTTACGTGAGGAAAAAAACACATAGGGGTCGGTCCAAGATAAAGCGCCGTTATCCAGTGCTTTATTAAACCAGATACGATCGCGTGGGTCGTAGGATTCTTGCTGTATATTTTTGACGGAAAGTTGGGTGAAAATATTATCGTGGGTGAATAGCTGTGATGATGTTAATACATCCTTGTTATCAAATACGATGAACTTACGTGAAAATAATGGATCTTTGAAACCTTGTTCTCGCTGGACGTGTACAAAGGTGCCTTGGGTGTTTGCAAAGTAAATCCCTGAGATATGCGGAGATTGTTTTAACTGCTGAAAAAAATATAAGCTAAGATCTTCAGGGCGGTCTATCGATAATACATCGGCACTCAATAACTCGCTGCTTAATAACGTGGTGGCTTCTGCGGTATCCAGAAAACGTTTTGAGTTGTTAATAATATTATCGGCATAATCAATCATTAACTTATGGGCGTGAGAATTAAAAGAACGCTGGTTAGAGACGTAACTCGAGACGAGCAGTGTGGTTAATGTGACAAATTGTAGTAGGATCACACCGCTAATGAGGGCTTTTTTTATGGTAATACGCACGGTAATTCATCCTTGAATTATGCATAATATATGACTTGAACACTATTATTAACATCGCGATTTAATGGAGTCAAGTGTACTTAACTTATTAACTTCGATAGTTATTTAGTGTATTAATCACTTCTTCTGACTGACGTAAGGCTCTTAATTGGGTAAACAAGTCAACCGCTTCAGGATACTGCTTACGTAAGTAGCTAAACCATTGTTTTATTCTGTTCGGCAGATACTTCTCTTTATCGCCTCGAATCTCTAATTGGCAGTAATTTTGTAATAAAGTCACTACATCAGCCCAAGGCATAGGTGCTTGATTGTATTTAACCACAGAGCCTAGGTTTGGTAAGTTTAAGGCGCCGCGGCCTACCATAAGATCTTCACAACCGGTGACTGCGAGACAACGCTGGCCATCTTCGTAGTTCCAAATCTCACCATTAGCAATAACAGGAATTGATACATGCTGCTTAATATCGGCAATGGCTTCCCAGTTGATAGCCGCTGCGCGATAACCATCGGCCTTTGTTCGCCCGTGTACTGTTAGCTCATTAGCGCCTGCTTGTTGCACTGCATCAGCGATTTCTAATTTTTGGTTACTGTCTTCCCAACCGAGACGGATCTTCGCGCTAACAGTGTGCTCTGATGATACAGCTTCTCGTACTTGTTTGACGATTTGGTACACAAGTTCAGGTTCTCGAAGGCAGGCTGCACCACCTGAAGATTTATTCACTTGCTTTGCTGGGCAACCAAAATTGATATCTAAACCGTGAGAGCCTAGTTCAATTGCACGCACGGCATTTTCTGCCATCCATTGTGGGTGCTGACCTAATAATTGAATGCGAACAGGTGTACCAGCTTGGGTACGACAACCGTTATTTAACTCGGCACAATAACGATAAAAAATCTTTTCTGGTAATAGCTGTTCAACAACTCGAATAAATTCGGTTACGCACAAATCGTAACCGCCTTGCGCAGTGAGTAACTCGCGCATCAAATTGTCAACAACGCCCTCCATTGGGGCTAAAACTACGCGCATATGATGGTCCTGCGTTGGCAAAATGAGCGATTAAAACAGAATTAACCATAATTGCCAAATATATCGTATAATAATTTCTTCAAAAGGGCGTTAATCTTAATACTCGCTTGCATATCAACAAGCAGTTACATAAAATTTATCCCCATTATTATTCTTATATATTGAGCACATGTTTTATACCCAAGTTATTTGGTGATATGACAGTTCGCTCATCAAATTAGTAGGTTAAAGCATGAACCAAGATACACTCGGGTTTATTAAAGACAGTATTAAATCGATTCCAGATTATCCAAAAACGGGCATTATTTTCCGTGACGTAACAAGCCTTGTTGAAAATGGTCCAGCATTCGCTGCGACAATCGATTTACTTGCTGAGCGTTTTAAAGATGCTGGTTTTACTAAAATTGCAGGTACTGAAGCGCGCGGCTTTATTTTTGGTGCTCCACTTGCTAAAGCACTAGGTTTAGGTTTTATTCTTGTGCGTAAGCCGAATAAACTACCACGTAAAACTATCGAACAAAGCTACGAGCTTGAGTACGGTACTGATACGTTACAAATTCACGTTGATGCTGTTGATGCGGGCGATAAAGTTCTTATCGTTGACGATCTATTAGCAACTGGTGGTACTGTAGCTGCAACTGTTTCACTGATTCGCCAGCTTGGTGGTATTGTTGAAGATGCGGCATTTGTTATCTCACTACCTGATCTAGGTGGTGAAACGGTATTGAAGAATCTTAATGTTAATATTACTAAATTAGTGGATTTTGACGGCGAGTAATTCGTTGTTACATTCATCATCGTAATAATCGTTCTTAGCTGGTGGCCGACTGCCAGCTATTTTCAGTCCCGAGCATGTTAGTGCTTCTCAATATTAAGTAATCGTTGAACTGTTATGAGTTATCAAGTTTTAGCGCGTAAATGGCGCCCGCATAATTTTCAGCAAGTTGTTGGTCAACAACACGTGCTGACCGCTTTAGTTAATGCGCTAGAGCAAGACCGTTTACACCATGCTTATTTGCTCAGTGGAACGCGCGGTGTTGGTAAAACAACGATCGCCCGTATTTTAGCGAAAAGCTTAAACTGCGAGAAAGGCATCACCAGTAAACCTTGTGGTGAATGTTCAACGTGCGTCGAGATTGATCAAGGCTCTTATGTCGATCTACTCGAAATCGATGCGGCATCACGAACTAAAGTTGAAGATACGCGTGAGCTACTTGATAACGTACAGTATAAGCCAGCTCGAGGCCGATTTAAGGTGTACTTAATCGATGAAGTACACATGCTTTCTAAGCACAGTTTTAATGCGTTATTAAAAACGTTAGAAGAACCACCTGAATATGTGAAGTTCTTACTGGCGACAACAGATCCACAAAAATTGCCGATTACCATTTTATCGCGCTGTTTGCAGTTCCATTTAAAGGTATTAACGCCTGAGCAGATTTCTCAGCAGTTAGTGCATATCTTATCGCGTGAACATTGTCAGTACGAGTTATCAGCATTAAATTCAATCGCTAAAGCGGCTGATGGCAGTATGCGTGATGCGTTGAGTTTAACTGACCAAGCGTTATCACATGGTGCGGGTGAAGTTTTACATCAAACCGTATTAGATATGCTAGGGACTCTCGATCACAGTCATATGTTGCAGCTACTGCGCCTAATTGTCACTGGTGATGCAAATAGCTGTATGGCTAAAATTGCTGAGGTTAGTTCGTTAGGGCCTGATTTTGACCAATTACACATAGAGTTAGCAAGTTTGTTACACCGCATTGCGATGGCGCAGATTTTACCGTCATCTGTGGTTGATTCTGAGCATGCAGATAAAGTGAAAGCTTTATGTGATGAAATGTCACCTGAAGATGTGCAGTTGTATTATCAAATTACCTTAACAGGTCGCAAAGAGCTGCCACTAGCCCCCGATCCACGTAGTGCGTTAGAAATGACGATATTACGTATGCTTGCATTCCGTCCACAGGGACGCTTACAAGCACCTGAAAGAGATGTGACGCCTGCACCTGTGACAATCGCACCGGTGATGGCTGAAACTGTCGTGGCAGCGCCCGTTGCGCAAGCACCAGTTTCTGAAGTACTTGAAGCCGCTCCAATACAGGCACAAGTTTCAGCACCTGAGCTTGCACCATTGCAACAACAAGCACCGCAGCAAATTCAACAGCTTGAACCACAGCAGCAAGTACAACCTGTCGCAGTGCCAGCACTTGAACAACCTGATGACGCGGTGATGAATTTAAACCTAGAGCAAAACGAGCTATTACAAGCAGCGCAAGCGATGGGTCATTTCGAACTACAAACGGCAGAGCAACAGATAGCAGAGCCGCAAACCGCAGAGCCGCAACATTATGCCGTTCCGCAAAATAGTGTGACACCAGAATACGCTCCGCAGCCAATGAATAACGTACCTGTACAAGTTGCGCCAATTCAGCAAGAGCAAGTAAGCACTGCACCTGCGTCGCAACAGCAGCCACTGAAATCACAAGAACAAGTGCCAGCGCAAGCTGCTGTGCCTGAAAGCGGTGTTGACCAAGGACGTAAAACACGTAACTTTTTACGCAGTCGTTTAGGTACAACTGCAAAAAAGTCGACAGCGGCGAAGAGTGAACAGGCTCCATCGTCGTATGTACCGCCGAAAAAAGCGGTAGCACCTGTTATCCAGCATACACCAGCGTCGCAGAGTCGTTTTAATACGCCTGCAAGCCAATCTATGCAGCAACAACAAACACAGCAACAGTCTCCACCGACATGGGACGAGTTGCCGCCACTTGATTCTTATCAGGATCAAGGTAACTATCCAGATCAAGGACAATATCAAGATTCTGGCCCTGCTCATTATCAAGGTAATGCACAGAACCAAGGGCAGGGTGGTTATAACAACCAAATGCCAGCACAAGGTTTTGCAGAACCAGCTGTACGTCAAATTGATCGTTTCAGCCAGGTTAAGGTTGATATTAATGATTTATCACCGGCTTTCCAGCCGCAAAAATCAGGTAAATCAACAGCGACTGCACCGCTAGATAATAAGCTACGAGATGAAAATGACCCATGGTGTTGTTATATTAATCAGATGAGCTTAGGTGGACGTGTACGCCAATTGGCATTGCATAGTGTCATGGAGCAGGAGCCTGGTCGAATTACATTGACTATGAATCCAGACCAACGCTACTTTGCTAATGATAAGTCGCGTCAGCAATTAAGCGATGCGTTGCAGCAAGTATTATCTGAGCCTGTTGAGCTCGTGATTAATTTCGGTGAAAACCCAAACAAATCAACGCCAGCGCAACTTGAAGAAATTATTTATCAACAACGTTTAGCGAATGCGACTAAAAACTTGTATGATGATAAGTATATTCAGTTCTTTATGAACCGCCTCGGCGCTGTTATTGATGATAGCTCAATCGTGCCGTTATAATTTTTTATAGTGTTGATATCAATCGTTATCAACCTTGATTTTTTTCCAGTGATACCCATATAGTATGGATATTCAATGCGTAACAGTTAGTATTAACTTATTGTTGTTCGCGATAGTCAATAGAAAGAGAGTTTAATATGTTTGGTAAAGGCGGAATGGGCGGCTTAATGAAGCAAGCTCAACAAATGCAAGACAAGATGGCTAAAGTACAAGAAGACCTAGCTAACATGGAAGTAGTTGGTGAATCTGGTGCAGGCATGGTTAAAATTACGATGACTGGTAGCCACAACGTACGTCGTGTACAAATCGACCCTGAATTGATGGAAGACGATAAAGAGATGTTAGAAGATCTTATCGCTGCTGCTATCAACGATGCTGCTCGTCGTGTTGAAGAAGAAAACAAATCAAGAATGGCCGATGTTACTGGCGGTATGAAATTACCACCGGGTATGAAAATGCCGTTCTAATTCTTTAATTAGAATGATGGTTGATAGTTAATATTTGTTAGCTAGATACAACGAAAAAATGGCAAGTAACCTTTCTTAATATAAGATTGGTACTTGCCATTTTTTATAGCTGTTACTTCACAAAATACATATCTTTTGCGTAGATATTATCACGCGGCTTGTTCCCTTGGAATCCTTTCAATGTGTCTCTAACCGTACATGCTTACGTATAGTTATACAGCGGCTAGAGCATAAGCTAAGAAAAACGGGAACACCCAATTGGATGTCCCCGTTATGTTATTAGTTATTGTTTAAAATGCTTTAGCTTCTTTAACTATCACATGACGAGATAAACAGGCCAGCCTAATAAACCAATAAGACCTTCTTTATCTTCGTATCGCTCTAAACGTTCTGGACTAGCATTGTCTAAACGCAGTTTTCGATAGTTTTTAGCGAACGTTAATGTGCGTAGTAAACCTGCGGAAAAGTATTTACCTTGGTCTGTTCTGATTGTCTCAGCGAGTGTCGACGGTAACTCAGATAGCGTGACTTCAATCTGTTGTTCAATGAACTCAAGTGTAAACCAAGCATCATCCAGCTCAATCTTAGCGATATTTTGCTTCAGATTTTGTCTTACTTTTATTGGACCAAAAAGAAGGCGATATAACACGACTTCTGCAAATACGTTTTCTAAGCTTAAACAGTCTAGTGGATCATAGGTAGACTGCGCGTAAAACTGGTTTAGTAGACCGACAATAGACTCTTCACTATTAAAGTCTAATAGTGCGTCTTGGTAGCTCTGCCAACCTTGCCATTCATCCGCATCACTCGGTGTTGAAATTTTATCGAGTAGTAGTGGATCGATATCGCCATATATTGACTTACCGTTGAGCTTGTACTTACTCACACGACTAAGCATGCTCCAGCCTTTCTGGAAGGACTTTACCATGCCATTTGGCGCGATAAGCAGTTTAAATGCTATCGCCTTGTCGTGATTACTTAGCGACATTAATCCTAAGCTAGCGACTCCGATCACATCGAACGCGGCATTTTCTAGCAGGTGCATTTTATGCTTGTTATAAAATTTATCTGCTAGCTTAAGACTCATTAGTATCGCTTTGTTTTTTATTTCAGCAAGTTGAGATTCATCCAATAACGATTCTGCTTGCGCATAATCTAATACTTTCGTTAAAAAAGGGCCTTGATTACTGTCTCTTAGTACAATGTTCATTAACGGAACCCTTAATCAAGAAAGCTAAACATGTCATCAACTTCTTCGTATTCATCTTCTACTGCGTTCTTTTCTTTTGCTTGCAGTACTAATTCATTAACGAAACTGTCGATGATAGCAACCCAGCTTGAGTTTTCGCTACGCAGTAAGTTCTTAATTGATTTTTCAACTTCCGGTGCTATATCTCGGATCAAGGCTAATAAGCTACGTGGATCGTCAATACTTAAACTGTGTGTTTCTTCTTCAACACTACGGTCTGTAAAGCCAACTGTTTCGCCATCATCTTCATCATCGTAATTGTCTGTGATGTGACTGTGGTGATCAGCCTCGACCTTGGGTGCTAACAGGTATTCAATAAACGGGATCGACAGATAAAACAGACCCGCTTGATCTTCAGCAATACATTCTAGAATAGCGGCTTGTTTAGCTTCATTATCTTGAATACGGATAAGATAAGTTAAAAAATCAAACGTGTGCTGAATTAATTCATCAGCGTTGTTTTTTACTTTTTCTTCCCAATACAGCGGTTGCTGGCAAACGATGTCGCGGATCTGTTCAGGCGTCATCAGTTCTGACATGATAGAAGGGCAAGAGATATCATGGTGACTGTTTATTTGTGTTAATGTGACGATATCCATCTGCTCGATCACTTCAACTAATACTTCATCAGTCATGGTGTTTGCCATTAACTCAAATTTCTTACTTGCTTGTTGCGGTTCTACATCAGCAAGTTGTTTGATCTCAATTACGGCTGTTTCAATTAAGCTATTCATTAATGCTCTTCCTCGTCAAATTGATCGTAATAACCTTCTTCGCTATCTAGGTAGTCATTATCATCTTGTTCTTGAGCTTGGCTAGTTGGCGTCGACTGGTTTTCATTTGCCAACAAGAATAGGACGATACAGCTCTCTATTAATAAGGTCTCAGAGAAGTTTTTTACAGCTAATACAAGCGGTAAGTCTTCCTTATTAAATGCGACGGTAGTTTTAAAATCATCCCACTCAGGCTGAATCCCTTCTTTGACCCAATGAGCCCATTGGATTTTAGCTTCAGGTGGAAATTTAACTTTTTCATAAAGTGCAATCGGCAAGTACTCTGGTACAGACTCAAGTAACTCCGGATCAGCTAATAAAACAGTCTTAATTTGGCTGGTAAATTTCGCAAGTGCATCTGGCGTATCGGGATCGTTATAAGATTCGATATTGCTGTATGCATTTTCTTTTAATTCATCAATACGTGATAGATCTAGTGCTTTTGTCATAAATGCTCAGAAATTAACTTATAGAATAAAATTGATCCCACAGCTCGCGCATCGCGGCAGCAGGGTCGGTCACAATAACATTACTGAAGTTTTTTACAAATTCGCGTTTTAGCTTCGGATCTGAAAGCACTTCATAGGCGTTTCTTACGCGTTGCAGCTGAGCTTCAGCATGCTTTTTTTCATCGTCTGATGCGCCGAGTAATTTATCTGGGTGAAAGCGATTCGATAGACGTTTATAGGCTTTTTTAACGTCATCTTCATTTGCGTTCGGCTTGATACCAAGCACACTAAAGTGGTTAATCATAATGTTACCTGTGAGAGTTTAGCGCAACCAATAATTTGGGAGGCAAAGTTTAACGGCTGAAAGGTCATAGCACAACACAAATCCGCTATTGTTGAGGCTTAATGTGTTTCCTGGACGCTAACGAACAGATCTCGGGATTTAACATTATTATTTCCCTCTTATTGTATATATTTTAACGCTTATTTGAAGTTTAGTTAAAGCCTAGATAAACATCGAATCAATCTGCAGCCTAGCTACTTACACTTAAGTAAAATTATATGCTAAAGCAATCGAATTAATGTAGTATTGCGCTCAATATAGACGGTGAATTTAGCTTGTGCCGACATTTTTTGGAGTTATTAATGAAGTTCAGTCCCTTGTTAGATCAATTAATTAATGATCTACAAATTTTACCGGGTGTTGGCCCTAAGTCTGCCCAGCGTATTGCTTTTCATATTTTAGAGCGTAAGCGTGATAGTGCAGTTTCTTTGGCGCATTCTTTAGAGAAAGCAATGATTGAGATTGGCCACTGCCAACAGTGCAATACACTGACTGAATTAGATATCTGTGCTATTTGTGCCAATCCAAAACGTCAAACAGAAAAGACCCTTTGTGTGGTTGAAGGGCCGGCTGACGTCGCTGCGATTGAACAGACCAACCAATTTAGTGGTCAATATTTTGTATTGATGGGTCACTTATCACCATTAGATGGTATCGGACCGGATGAAATTGGTTTAGATAAATTAGCTGAACTATTAGCGTCTGGCCATTATGAAGAACTTATTCTGGCAACCAATCCAACTGTGGAAGGCGAGGCTACTGCATATTATATTGCTGAGATTGCACAAGAATATGGCGTGAAAGCAAGCCGTATTGCGCATGGTGTACCTGTGGGTGGTGAATTAGAGTATGTAGATGGAACGACCTTGTCCCATTCACTACTTGGTCGACAACGAATTAGCTAATTAATTGATAGGTACAGAACAGTAAACATGAGTGTTGTTGGGATAGACAATGTTATCAAGGCTTTCAATGTACTACTAAAATTCATAATGACCTCGGTCTTTAAAAATAAGTAATAACATCCTTGTCATCAATCTAATGACGGAAGAATAACAATTAAGTATAGATAATGCTAGTTCAATAACAAAAAACCGATAGTGAATCACTTCACTATCGGTTTTTTTAATACAATCGATTTATTACTATCTAGCCTAAGGCTAACAAGTAATTAAGCTGCGAAGTTAGCGGCAGCGAAATCCCAGTTAGCTAGTGCCCAGAAACCGTTAAGGTAGCTAGGACGTAGGTTACGGTAATCGATGTAGTAAGCGTGTTCCCAAAGATCAACAGTGATTAGCGGTGTAACACCAGCTTCTGTGATTGGCGTACCAGCGTTAGAAGTATTAACGATTTCTAATTCGCCTTCAGCGTTTTTAACTAACCAAGTCCAGCTTGAACCGAAGTTGTTAACAGCTTTATCGTTGAATGCAGCTTGGAACGCTTCGAAAGATCCGAATTTAGCGTTGATAGCGTCAGCTAGAGCGCCTTCTGGTTGGCCTTTTGCAGCAGGAGTAAGGCTGTTCCAATAGAATGTGTGGTTCCATACTTGCGCAGCGTTGTTGAATACTGGACCAGTAGAAGATTTAACTATCTCTTCTAAAGTCTTTTCAGCAAGAGGAGTACCTTCGATTAGACCATTAAGCTTAACCACATAAGTGTTGTGGTGTTTGCCGTAGTGGAAAGAAAGAGTCTCTGCAGAGATATGTGGTTCAAGTGCATCTTGCGCGTACGGTAAAGCTGGTAGTGTAATACTCATAGGTATTTCCTTATGTATTGATAGCCAAAGGCTATCCATTGCTCATTATTGATTTAATTATTGCAAGAATACTAACGCTAGCGTTGAATATATTCAAGTATTTGAGCGTAATTGTACTGCTCAATTAATAAATTGTAACCAGCAAAGTAAAAATTTAACAATTAGACTAAATATAAAACAAAATAACCCTACAAAATAACGGTGTTAACGGAGCTATAATTAGCATAAAATGACTGACTAAATTTGTATTTATATAATGCATTCTATAGTTAGAGTTTAAATAACTAGATTCAAATAGCTAGATTCAAATAATAACGACAATAGATGTAAACGCTAAGATTTGTGAGGACACAATGGAAACTTTAGATAAAATCAAACAGCAACTTGCTGAGAATTCAATCATCCTATACATGAAAGGTTCACCAAAACTACCTAGCTGTGGTTTTTCTTCACAAGCATCACAAGCTGTAATCAACTGTGGTGAGCAATTTGCTTACGTTGATATCCTACAGAATCCAGATATCCGTGCTGAGCTACCTAAATACGCGAACTGGCCTACATTCCCACAACTATGGGTTGACGGCGAGCTTGTTGGCGGTTGTGACATCATCATGGAAATGTTCCAACAAGGCGAATTGCAGCCATTAATCGCTGAAGCTGCTGCAAAAGCAAAAGCTGAGTAATATTGAATGGGTTGATTATGCTTAGTCGGTGGTATTAATCGCTACTAACTATAATGAGCATACGAAAAAGGGAAGCAATTGCTTCCCTTTTTTATATCTACGATTTAATCGTTAACATATTTTATACGATTACAGGGTAACAGCTGCGATCCAACCAAAGATAATAAGCGGGATATTATAATGGATGAATGTTGGGATCACCGAATCTCGGATATGATCGTGCTGACCATCAACGTTTAGACCAGATGTTGGACCTAATGTTGAATCTGATGCTGGTGAACCGGCATCACCCAGTGCTGCAGCTGTACCAACTAGTGATGCTGTTGCAAGTGGAGAGAAACCAAACTGCAGTGCCAATGGCACATAGATAGTCGCAAGAATTGGAATAGTCGAGAACGACGAACCAATCCCCATTGTCACCAATAAACCAGTTACTAGCATTAACAGTGCTGCTAAGCCCTTGTTATCACCAATAACACTACCAATCGAACCAACTAATGATTCAACACCGCTTGTTGCTTTCATTACTTCAGAAAAGCCTGATGCTGCAATCATGATAAAACCAATCATCGCCATCATGTGAACGCCACGGGTAAAGATATCTTGAGTCTCGTGGAATTTAATCACGCCACCGAGTGTAAAGATAATGAAGCCTGTTAGCGCACCTAAAATGATTGAATCATAGATTAACTGTAAGCTAAGCGCAGCAACAACCGCAACCATCGCAACGATAATATGGCGAGGATTATATTCAACTTTCTGTACTTCTTTCGTTGTTAATTCACTTTCAGTCAAGTATTCGCGTGGCTTACGATAGCTAAACACCACTGCGGTAATAAGACCTATAACCATACCGAGTACAGGCAGTGCCATTGCGGTAGGTAATTGCTCGGCAACGACGTTTGCACCGTTATCATTTAGGTTTTTAAGTAGGATATTATTTAAGAAAATACCACCAAAACCAATTGGTAAGAACATATACGTTGCAGTTAAACCAAAGGTGATCACGCAAGCGACAGCACGGCGATCTAATCTCAATTTATTCATCACACCAAGTAGAGGCGGAACAAGTAGCGGAATAAACGCAATATGAACAGGGATAACGTTTTGTGATGAGATTGCGACTAATAGCAGCGTAAAGAGCAAACCATATTTAAAACCGTTTATTTGGCGTTGCGTGCCGCCAGTGCCTAAACGACTAACAATTTTAGCCGCTAATATGTCAGTAATACCTGACTTTGAGATAGCAACTGCAAATGCACCTAACATGGCATAGTTTAATGCAATTGATGCACCACCACCTAAACCTGAGTTAAACGCTGCAATAACTTCTTCTAAAGGTAAACCACCAATTAAACCGCCTAAAATGGCACTAATTGTGAGCGCTACAACAACATTAATCCGCATAAAGCTCAGGATTAACATAGTCAGCACCGCGATAACTACAGGATTCATCTATCTACTTTCCAATGTTAATAATTTCATTAAATGTAGTATATAAAACTATAGTGAATAAGATAAGTGAATTTTACGTCTATTTATGGGTATTTATATAGGTTTAGTGAATAACTTAAGCTTTAACTTCATGATATTAACGATTTGATGATTAATAATGAATTGAAAATTTGTTGCAGATTGCACTTTGGCTGCTAGCATTGCGTTAATCACTTGGTGTTTTATTCTGACTTGTGATTACACATGGCGCATGGATGCTTTATATAAATTTAATTTAGCATTTAAGCCTGATTTTTAAGGTGTTATGACTCGCTTGAGTTTGCTTAGGCCACTTTGCTAGATTCGTTATGGCGCTTAAAAACTCATGATCCATATAGCTGAAGTAAATCGTTATCAAATAAGTAGTAATGTACCAACAACATACGCTAACACTTATTTTCTTTCCAATATTAAAGGTTTTTGTCGCTCTGTATTGACCTTGAATTTCTATCAACTATACCGTTTATCTCGCAATGTAATGATAATCGCCATGCTATTTGCGTCTTTATCTGTACGTGCAGAAAGTGTTGATGATGATAAGCAGCAACATTTTATTGCCGAGACCGTAATATGCGGAGCGACTATGATGTATACCGAAAGTTGGTGGCAAACCATGCTGGTCGGTTTAACGGTTGGTGCGCTGAAAGAGACTTATGATAGTACTCAGGAAGGGAATAAATTCGATAAAAATGATATGGCTGCAAATATGTTAGGTTGCGTGGCAGGGCTTAGTTATGGTGCGACTGTATTATATTTTCATTATGAAAGTGAGACTGATACGACGATAATTGGTGTGGAAGGCAAGTTTTAACAACTATTTATATTATTAGAGTTTTGCCCCTTTACGCGTCAAAATCCAGTGCTTAACTCGAGAGTTATAGCGTCTGTATTGTTCATCACGCAGGGGCATAATAGCTTATTCTGTTTCAGTGCCCGTACTTAAGATGCCATTACTTAACGTACTATCAGTTAAGCTACTGTCATTAACAGCATTAGCTTCTTCAACATCGTCTTCTGGTACAGGAAGTGGCCAACCGCCCATGTCTTTCCATTTATTGACTATGTAGCAAAATAACTTTGCTGTTTGCTCTGTATCATATTTAGCGGAGTGTGCCTGTTTATGATCAAAAGGAATACCTGCAGCCATACATGCTTTAGCAAGTACAGTTTGACCAACGGCTAACCCAGCAAGCGTAGTGGTATCAAATGTAGCAAAAGGGTGGAAAGGATTACGTTTAATCTTTTCACGACTCGATGCTGCACTTAAAAAACCATGGTCAAACGCGGCATTGTGGGCAACCATTATTGCACGATGACAACCAGTATCCTTTAAGCCTTTACGAACTGCTTTATAGATCTCAGTGATCGCGTCGCGTTCAGGTACTGCACCACGTAATGGATTCGTTGGGTCGATACCGGTAAAATCTAAGGCTGCTTGCTCTAAATTAGCACCCTCAAACGGCTCTACATTAAAGTGCAGGGTATGCGAAATTTTAAGATAACCATCTTCATCCATTTCGAGGATTGAAGCGGCAATCTCTAACATAGCATCTGTTTGTGCATTAAATCCCGCTGTTTCGATATCGATAACAACAGGGAAGTAGCCACGGAATCGTTGGCTAAAAGCTGATTTTTCAGTTGTGCTCATGTGATCATTTTTTAGTGTTGACTTGGTTGGGATTATGCCATAATAATTGCATGTCCTCTAATCAACTTTGCGAATTTGTTGTTAGTTGTCGGGATAATCTACAAGGAATGACATTTAGGGCTGTTTAGTTAGGTATTTTTAAATCTTTTAGAAAATAGGCTCAAGTTATTTGAGTTAATACCGATAAGCTATATAGGCACCGAAGAAACAGGATTTTGAACCGTATGAATAATTGTCAACATTTTATAATTGCTTCACTTGTTGCTGTCGGTTCAACAAGCGCTTCAGCTAGCATGAAAAATTATGCGGCTAATTACGAATTTTCTCAATGGGAAAATAGTCGTTCTACGCCTGTACAATGCAGCCTGGAGCATGATATTCCTCGTTATGGTCAAGCAATTTTCACCAGTAGAGCATCGAAGTTAATTAACCTTAATTTTGAATTAGACATGAAACGTTTACCCGCTCAAGCTGAAATGGCTTCATTACGTTCGGTTCCACCAAGTTGGAAACCAGGCAGTGCTGCGAAAGATCTGGCTGATGTTAAACTCTATCGCCAATTTTCAGGATATGTGAGCGAGCAACCTGCTTGGCGCATGCTTGATGCATTAGATTCTGGTGATTACCCAACATTTTATTTCCGAGATTGGTATCGTGGCGGTGAATTTATTAGTGTTGGTTTATCCTCTGTTAACTTCCAAAATAAATATCAAGAATTCTTAGAGTGTGTAAGTAACCTATTACCTTACAGTTTGGATGATATTGCTTATTCAGTGCTTGATTTCAATGCGTCAAGTGATGAATTGACACAGCAAAGCCAGCAACGCTTGGCGATGATTAGCGAGTTTTTACAGTACAGCCCTGATATTAATGTCGTTGTTGTAGACAGCTATACCGCCAGTTATGGTGATGAACTACAAAACTTAGAAACCTCTTCATTACGAGCTGAGAATATCAAGCAGTACTTCTTAGCTAACGGATTTGAAAACCTCGAAATTAAAACCAATAGTTATGGCGAGAAAAGCCAAATAGCATCGAATAGTAATATTATTGAGCGACAAAAAAATCAACGAGTTGTGATATCATTGGGTCAACCGACTCTTTAATATCACTCAGTTGTAATAGGACGTGTTATGCAATTCTTACATACTATGGTTCGTGTTAAAAACTTAGAAGCATCTTTAGATTTTTACTGTAATAAACTTGGTTTAATCGAAGTTAAACGTAATGATTATGAAGAGGCTCGCTTTTCTCTTATCTTCTTAGCTGCGCCTAGCGATGCTGAACAAGCGAAACAAACTTCTCGACCAACACTTGAACTTACCTATAACTGGGATGAAGAAGCGTATGAAGGTGGTCGAAACTTCGGTCATCTTGCTTATGAAGTTGACGACATCTATACAACATGCGCTGAACTACAGGCTGCTGGTGTGATAATTAATCGTCCGCCGCGTGATGGCTATATGGCATTTATCCGTTCACCGGATGGTATTTCTATCGAGTTATTGCAGAAAGGTGACAGACTAACACCCCAAGAACCATGGGCTTCAATGCAAAATATTGGTGAGTGGTAAGCTAAGGTTTTAAGATAATAAGCTTGTAAGGTAATAGGCTCGTAATATAGCTGCCTTGATAAGTCTAAGCCCGTATAAATACCCCGTAAAAATACTACGTATGAGCGCAACTAGTAATATCTCATTATGATTAATCTATTGCGCTCAATTAATGCGCCCAATTAATAAAAATAGTGATACGCGCAAATTAAGATTAATATGCTTTAAAGTTATAATAAATAAGTTCTTATGGCTATAAATATATAAAAACATGCTTATATAGCTGATTGATATATTTATGTTGTTTATTATAAATAATGAGAATAACTAAATTTAAATTAATGATTCTCATGCGACTACCACTCAATTAACACATTAATCCCAGCCTAAATATCCACAAGTGAAATCTAAATAGCCATATAAAACAATGGTGTAGCGTGGTTCGTGTTGTTTTTAATATTAATTAGTTATTAATGAACGCCATAATATTTAATTTGTTTATATAGATACAAAGCCCACTTTAAATGATGATAATTATTAATTAGCTGGATTTTTAAACTATTTGCAATTGCCCCGCCAGAATTATTAACCTACAATCGCCGCCTCTTTATATCCGACAGGTTTTATTATTAATGTCTACACAACTAGCTAATCCAGCACCACTGGGCCTAATGGGCTTCGGTATGACTACCGTTTTATTAAATATCCATAATGCGGGATTTTTCCCAATGGATTCTATGATACTTGCGATGGGTATTTTTTACGGTGGTATTAGCCAAATTATTGCGGGTATTTTATGTTACAAACGTAATGATACGTTTGGCACGACTGCTTTTATTTCGTATGGCTTTTTCTGGTTAACATTGGTTGGTCTGATCTTGATGCCTAAAATGGGTGTTGCTGCGAGTCCTGCTGGCTTTATGGGTTGGTACCTGCTGTTATGGGGTCTATTTACTGCGGGCTTATTTATCGGTTCATTACGTTATCCACGTGCAAAACAGATCGTATTTGCTTCACTAACGGCATTGTTCTTCTTACTTTCTATCCGTGACTTTAGCGGTAGTGAAGTGATTGGCGTTATTGCTGGTTATGTTGGTATTTTCTGTGGTTTAAGCGCGATGTACTTCAGCATGGCGCAAATCCTGAATGGCGAATATGGCCGTGAAGTATTACCTGTAGGTAAACCTGTTTTTTAATCATTGCTAAGCTTTATCCTGAATAACAGGAAAATATAGCTGATTAAACACTGAGTACTATACGTAACATACAGTGAGAAATATAAAGGCGCGTTCAATGCATTGAACGCGCCTTTTTGATTGTTAGTGCGTTAATTAATGCGAATCAGGTTGAAAGAAAGGTGAGAATTCTTCCGTAAACATTTCTTTAAACGAGTCCCCAGACTTATAGATCATGTACACCGCTAATCTTTGTTGCTTTGCCAACGCCATTGCCTGTTCTTCGCCCATCGCCATAAATGCAGTAGCAAAGCCATCTGCAGTCATCGCGGAAGGGTGGATCACTGTCACGGAAACCAAATTATGCTGTGCTGGCAGAGCTGTTATTGGGTCTATAGTATGAGAAAAACGTTCATCATTAAGATCATAATAATTACGATAGCTACCTGATGTAACGATGGCGTTATTTCCCACACTGACAACATGCTGTACTGAGTGCTCTATTGTCGATGCTTTTTCAATGGCAATTTGCCAATCTACATTATTCCCATTTATTCCTTTTGCTCGTAAATCGCCACCAAGGCCAACAATATAATTATCAATGCCTAACGATTCTAAATATTCTGCGATAACATCAGCACCATAGCCTTTTGCTATGCCTGATAAATCGACATAAAGACTATCAATATTCTTACTTAAAGTATGCTTAGTGCTACTTAGGTGCTGAATGCCAACACGTGAGAGTGCTGATTTTATCATATCAGTTGTTGGTTTTTGCTGTGGTACATCACCAGGACCGAATCCCCATAAGTTAACGAGTGGGCCAAGTGTGATATCGAATGCACCTGATGTTATCTCATATATTCGAATAGACTCTGCAACCACCTTGGCTGTGTCTTCTGATACAGGAAAGTTATTAATAGCCGGGCTTAGATTAAAACGGGATAGCTCGGAGTGTGGGCGATAAGTCGACATCTGCTCGTTAACTTGCTCTAATCGTCGATCTATTTCAGCATGTATAGACGACTGTTTACTCGTCGATAATGGAAAGTGGGCTATTTTTATGTCATAAAATGTGCCCATGGTTTGACCTTTAAAAGTGCTATTGCTTAGCTGAGGCTCAGAGCAGCCAAGCATCAAAATAACCATTGTAGTAGCCGCTAGCCATTGCAGTGCTAATTTAAAGTGCACTGCGTGTGTGTATTGCATTTTTGTATTTATAGATTTGAAATATAACATTATATACCCTGATTTTACTTTGTGATTATGAGTACGACTAAATCGGAATGACTAAGCGGCAATACCCAGTAATGTCGTGGTGATATAGAAATAAATGAGTAGCCCTGTAATATCAACAAAGGTAGTGATCGCAGGACTTGCTACAACGGCTGGATCTAATCGACAGGATTTAGCTATTAAAGGTAAGGTTGCGCCAATAACGGTCGCCGTAAGTACTTGCAGAAACAAGGCCAATGCAATCGCTGAACCTAATAATGTTAAGGTGATATTACCCGGCAGTACCGCGCTACTTGATAGAAACTCGACTTTGACGAAAGAAGCGGCTGCTAATGCTAAACCGATCAGACTAGCGATTTGTAACTCCTTCCAGACAACTGCTAACCAGTTTTTAACTTTTAATTCCCCTAATGCTAGGGATCGTACAATCACGGTAGCTGATTGGCTTCCAGCGTTACCGCCTGTGTCTGCAATCATAGGCATGTACAACGCGAGTATTGTTAATGCCGCTATCGCGTCATCATAACTCTGAATGATCATACCTGAAAAAATGCCGATAGCAGCTAAACCCAAAACCCAAATGATTCGTTTACGCACATGATCAATTACCGACATATCAAGATAACTTGGTTCGTCTAGGCTACTTTGAATCCCCATCTGTAAATTGACGTCTTCCGTTTGCTCAACTTGCATCACTTGTGAGGCTTGTTGCCATTGAAATAAGCCAACAGGGTGTCCACGTATATCGATAATAGGTAGGTATTCTGAATTGGCAATTTGTAGTTGGCTGACTGCATATTCTTGATCTTCACCAACATGGCAAGGCTCAACTTGTAATGCAATATCTGCTAATAACAGGTCCTCATCATGCTGAAGCAGTGTGTGTAATTCCAGCAGCGCATAATAGCGTCCATACTGGTCAACAAGCATTGCCACTTTAGCATTGAGGTCTTTGTTCATCGACTTAACGTGGTTTATAGTCTCTGCAACTGACATATTATGATTTAGCAATAGAGGGGAGGTTGGTGATATCACAGAAAAGACGGGGCTGCTGGCCGTTGCTAATAACTCGATATCGGCAAGTAGCCAAGCGGGTAATAGTTTTTTTAAATCAATATTATCTAATGATAATTTCTTTATTTGATAATATTGATTTAAGGTTTTATTACTAAACCAATGACGTAGTTCCTCGATTGAATTATTTGTTAAAAATGAAATTAATTTATGCTTCGTTTCATTATTCCATAATTCAAATGGATGATTAATTTCATTATTTAATGTTAATGTGTTTTTATTGTTTATGAGCGCTGTATTATTGGACATGATTAGTCCTCCAATATAATAGGATTAAATATTTTATAATGTGAATAACAGCGATTGCGGGGATATTTTATTGTGATTTATTTTAACTGAACGTATTAAATATTATTTCACATACCACTACACATCGCATTTCTGGAACAGTAGTAGACTAGGAGGAATGTCGATTTCCATTTACTTTCCTATATATCAATTGCTTACTTTATTTACTTTCCTATATATCAATTGCTTACTTTATTTATGGCTGTGATGATTTGGGTAATAATTGTTGATTATTACAATATAGCCAACCTGTAAACACAGTTGATGATTCAATATAATATTTATTAACACTGACGATTAAAAAATCGTAACGAAGCATTAATTATAATGAGTTTAATTCGTCTAATCATGATGGGTATTTAGATTATGGACGTTTTATATAATGAGAGAGGTATAAATAGAGGGAGGGGGGGGGATTATTTACTATCCAACATCTATATATAGGCTCTCCTACAATGATCGCTTTCCATGTTATTTCCTTTGCTTGATTAATTCGAGCGGATTGTAAGTTTTATGATACTTTAAGTCAATATTGAAACTGTGTCTTTACACTAAATATCATTAGCTTATATATCTGTTCATCTTGGTGTTCTATATTACCGTTAACCGCAGAGGACTGAGAGCAGCGAAAATCCAGCGAGTAGCTGGATCTTGGCTTGTTGGGTATAGTCATTATTCTTCAGGGTAGATTTTATCTTTGAACTCACACAGATCTTCAATTATGCAAGAACCACAACGCGGCTTACGGGCGATACAGGTATAACGACCGTGTAAGATCAACCAATGATGTACATCTACTTTAAACTCAGCTGGAATTACTTTAAGTAACTTTTCTTCTACTTGGTCTACGTTTTTACCCATCGCCAGTTTAGTACGATTCGATACTCGGAAAATGTGTGTATCAACAGCAATTGTAGGCCAACCAAATGCGGTATTTAATACCACATTTGCAGTTTTACGACCGACGCCTGGCAGTTCAACTAAGTCTTCAAGACTTTCGGGAACCACACTGTTGTGTTTCTCTATTAATATCTGGCAGGCTTTAATAACGTTATTGGCTTTCGAGTTGTATAAGCCAATGGTCTTAATATAGGTCTTTAGCCCTTCAACACCTAAATCAAAGATAGCCTGAGGTGTGTTAGCGACTGGAAATAGTTTATCCGTGGCTTTATTGACACTCACATCGGTTGCTTGCGCCGACAGTGTTACAGCTACAAGTAACTCAAATGCTGAAGAGAAGTTTAACTCAGTTTCAGGATGGGGGTTATTATCACGCAGACGCTCTAAAATGATGCGGCGTTTATCTTTGTTCATGCCTTTATCCTATAAAAAGGCCATGCTGATCGTAAATCAACATGGCTTAAGTAAGTAGTCTTAATTATCGGTTATGGTAACGGATTAATAGTTAATTAGTCGTTGATTCGGTTGCTGTTGTGGATTCAGCATCATCACTTATTTCAACAATAGGCTGCGCTTTACGACGTTTATCCAATTGGTCGTCAATTACATGTTTGAATGCCATCAAAAAGCCCATGCCAATGAATGCGCCTGGTGCTAAGATCGCCAATAAGAAGCTGGTATCGGCATGGAAAACTTCAATGCGTAATGCACTTGCCCAATCACCTAATAGCAAGTCCATCCCGTCAAATAAGGTACCTTGACCGAGCACTTCACGGATTGCACCTAATACGATCAACACACTAGCAAAACCCAGTCCCATAAAGAAGCCGTCAGCAGCAGAAGGTAATACTTTATTGCGTGATGCGAATGCTTCAGCACGACCAATAATAATACAGTTGGTTACAATCAACGGAATGAAAATACCAAGGGATTGATATAATTCATAAACGTAGGCATTCATTAATAACTGTACCGTTGTTACAAATGAAGCAATGATCATCACGAAAATGGGAATACGTATCTCTTTCGGTACGTATTCACGTATTAGTGAAATAGTAATGTTGGATGCCACAAGTACTAATAAGGTTGCGATGCCTAAGCCCATAGCATTGGTAACGGTTGCTGTTACAGCAAGTAGGGGACATAGTCCTAATACTTGTACTAAGCCAGGATTATTTTTCCATAATCCTTGGTAGATAATATCGCGATATTGGCTCATGATTTACTCCAACAAGAAGGCGCGCTGTTTAAATTAGAAAACTGTTCTGACTGATAAAATGTAAGGATATTTTTCACTGAACCTACCACCGCTCTAGGTGTAATTGTAGCACCAGTGAACGAATCAAAGTCACCGCCATCTTTCGTTACAGCCCAAGTATGCGCATTTTCTTTGGTTAAGGTTTGATCAACAAAATCATCTAGCCAATTAGACTTTCGGTATTCAACTTTGTCACCTAATCCGGGAGTTTCATTGTGACCAAGAATACGTACACCGGTTACTTTACCTATGGTATCTATACCGACAACAAGCTTAATATTACCGCTATAGCCCTTGGGTGCAATACCTTCGATAGCATAACCGACGAGTTCATTATTCTTGGTTGCAGTGAAGATACGTTGTGGTTCTGAAGAGCCTAACAGTGCTTCATTTGTCATTAATTTACAGCTTTGAAATATATTGTTGTCATGGGCATCTTCAGGTAATAATTGATTAATAATTTTCAAAAGCTGAGTTTGTTCTTGCTCTGCAATACGATCTTTTGTGACAGCATTGGTGATGGCTACAACAGAGGTACAAGCTAAGGCGAATATGGCCAGGATCGCACCATTTTTTCTCATTGATACTAACATGGTGATCTCCTATTTATGACCGTATACACGGGGTTGAGTATAATAATCAATTAATGGCACACACATGTTGGCGAGTAAGACTGCAAACGCCATTGCGTCAGGGTAACCGCCCCAAGTTCGGATAATATAGATTAATGCGCCGATTAATGCGCCGTATATAAGGCGGCCTCTTGGTGTTGTAGATGCTGATACTGGATCCGTTGCAATAAAGAATGCACCTAACATAGTTGCCCCTGAGAACAGGTGGAATATTGGCGAACCAACAGAATCTGGTTCCCACAGGTAACCGATGAAACTAATGGCAAACAAGCCACCTAACAAGCCAACTGGGATGTACCAGAGGATCGCGCGTTTACTCATTAAATACACGCCGCCAGCAAGAAAGGCTAAGTTAATCCATTCCCAACCTAAACCTGATAACCAACTAAATTGATCTTTGGTTTGTATTTCTGCAACGGTATGACCCATTGCCAGACCTGTTTTTAAAGTATCAAGCGGGGTTGCCATCGTGATGCCATCAATGTTTTGCATCAGTTGATGTGCAGTATGTCCGTCGAGGGTCACGCCAGCAAAGATAACGTTGAATACATCCCATAATGATAATTCATAGCCTGTAATTTCACTTACTGGTGGCCAGGTGGTCATTTGCAGTGGGAATGATACAAGCAGCATCACATAAGCGACCATCGCAGGATTAAAAATATTTTGACCTAATCCACCATAAAGGTGTTTGGCAATACCGATCGCAAAGACTGCACCCATGATACTTATCCACCAAGGGGCGAAACCAGGAATTGAGATACCGATTAATAGACCGGTTAATAAAGCACTGTTATCTTGTACTCGACTGAGTATGGGTTGTTTACGTAATTTCAGGATCACAGCTTCAGTCACGATGGCTGCAAAACAAGCCAGGACGATATGAATCAGATTACCGGCACCAAAAAAATACCACTGTGCGGCAATGCCTGGAATTGTAGCTAAAATAACGGTACGCATCAGTTTACTGGTGCTGCTACCACTGTGATTATGGGGAGAGCTTGCTAATCTAAATGCCATGTTATTTGTCACCAAGTTGGGCTAGTTTTTTTGCTTTCGCTTTTGCTATCGCCGCGGCAATAGCTGCTTTTTTCTTATCAACAGGTTCGGTTGTTTGAACTGTGTCACTTGCATCATTTATTTCTACAGATACAGGGTTATCAGCTGTTGTCACTGTGTTTGCTTGAGCAGCAAGCTTTTTCGCTTTGGCACGGGCGATTGCAGCAGCAACGGCAGCTTTCTTGGCATCAACTGCAGGCGCTGGTGATTCAGGTTCATCAGCCGTTGTTGTCACTGTATTTTCTTGAGCGGCCAGTTTCTTTGCTTTGGCACGGGCGACGGCAGCAGCAATGGCAGCTTTCTTGGCATCAACTGCAGGCGCTGGTGATTCAGGTTCATCAGCCATTGTTGCCACTGTATTTTCTTGAGCGGCCAGTTTCTTTGCTTTCGCACGGGCGACGGCAGCAGCAACGGCAGCTTTCTTGGTATCAACAGCAGGCGCTGGTGATTCAGGTTCATCAGGCGTTGCTGTCACTGTGTTTGCCTGGGCAGCCAGTTTTTTCGCTTTGGCACGGGCGATTGCAGCAGCAACGGCAGCTTTCTTGGCATCAACATCAGGCGCAGGTGATTCAGGTTCATCAGCCGTTGTTACAGCTGTGTTTGCCTGAGCAGCTAGTTTTTTCGCTTTCGCACGGGCGATTGCAGCAGCAACGGCGGCTTTCTTGGTATCAACAGCAGGCGCTAGTGATTCTGGTTCATCAGCCGTTGTTGTTACTGTATTTTCTTGAGCAACCAGTTTTTTCGCTTTCGCACGGGCGATTGCAGCAGCAACAGCGGCTTTCTTCCCATCAACAGATGGCGCTATAGTTGATTCGGCCGCTTTTTTGGCCTTCGCGCGAGCAATAGCATCAGCAACCGCCGCTTTTTTAGCTTCAATTGCTGGACTTGTCGTGACCGCAGTTGGTTGTGCACTTTCAGCTTCACGTTTTGCTTTCGCTGCGGCTTTTCTCGCTTTACGCTCAGCAATTACAGCTGCATTGTCTGGAACAGCAGTACCTGAGTCATTTGAAGTGGCGGCTTTCTTCGCTTTAGCACGTGCAATTGCATCTGCAACAGCAGAACCTTTACTTGCTTGGCCATCGGCTTGCTCGGCAGCTTTGGCTTTTTGGATACGTTCCATTGCCGCTTTAACGGGATCTTCACCTGTTGTAGCTTTAGCTGTGGCACGACGTTTTTCAGCAGCGTCTTTTTGGCGTTGTTCGCGTTGTGCTTTCTCTAAGGCTAAGCGTTCGTTACGTTTTTCAAAACGTTCTTTGGCAATGGCTGCAGCAGCAAGTTCAGCATCGCTTTCGCGGACCTCAACTTTAGCAATACGATATTGATGCACAAGCGGGATCTGGCTTGGGCAAACATAACTGCATGCGCCACATTCAATGCAGTCCATCAGGTTGTAATCTGCTAACTTTTTAACGTCTTTAGCTTGGCTGTACCAATGTAATTGTTGTGGTAATAGATCAACAGGGCAGGCTTCGGCGCATTCACCACAGCGAATACAAGCATCGGCATCTCTGACTTGTGGGATCTCATCTTTAATTGGCGTTAAAATGCAGTTACCAGTTTTGGTTAATGAAAATTGTGCGTGCGGCAAGGTGAAGCCCATCATCGGGCCACCATAAATAATGGCCGCCGCTTTTTTTTCATTACATTCAAATTCGTTAAGCAGTGCTTTAATCGGTGTGCCAATCAAAGCTTGTACATTACGTGGCTGTGGAAAGGCTTTACCTGTTAACGTCACGATACGGCTTAATAGTGGCTGACGATCAATAATCGCTTGTTTAACCGCATAAACGGTACCGACGTTTTGCATCACGATGCCAGATTGTGCTGGGATCTGACCTTTGCTGATTTCTTTACCGGTTAACATTTTAATGAGCTGTTTTTCACCGCCATTCGGGTATTTTGTCGGTACTTTATGCACGACAATGTCATCGTTTAGCTTAAGCTTGCTGATCGCGCTTTCTAACGCTTGTGCTGCATCAGGTTTATTATCTTCAATACCAATAACACAAAGTGCAGGGTTGATCATGTGACGTAATATTTCAATACCTTGAATAATATCGTCAGCACGTTCACGCATCAATACATCATCAGAAGTAATGTAAGGTTCACACTCTGCTGCATTGATTAATAAGAATTCGATCGGTTGTCGGTCGCTTAATTTAACGGCTGTGGGGAAACCTGCACCACCCATACCAGCAACGCCTGATTGGCTAATATGTTGCTGTAATTCTGCCGTTGATAACTGTTTATAATCTAACGCTTGTTGCGCAGGTATTGCATCATCTAATTGATCACAAACAAGCTTGATCGCAATTTCAGGTGTTGCTGATGGGTGAGTACTTGGGTACTGGGCTATATGTTCGATTACGCCTGATGTAGGGGCATGAACTGGCACCGTCATAAATGAATCTGACGCTGTTAGTGGCTGACCTTTTAGAACGCGATCGCCGACTGCGACTATGATTTTACCGCTTTGGCCAATATGTTGCTTAACAGGGATAATAAGGTGTTCAGGAATACTTGCTGTAGTAATCGCTAAGCTTGTAGATTGCGTTTTGTTTTCTTGTGGATGTACACCACCAAGATAGCGCCACAGTTTACCATTTTTGATTTGTTCGATTAATGACATCATGTGACCTATTTAATATTGATTACTGGGATAGAATCTAGCTGCCATTTCCAGGCAGTTTGTACTGGTTCCATCACGATACAATCGGTCGGACATGGTGCGACACATAATTTACAACCCGTACAAGCATCAACAATCACAGTGTGCATTGCACGTGTTGCACCTGCAATTGCATCAACAGGGCAGGCTTGGATACATTTAGTGCAACCAATGCAGTCTTCTTCAATAATACGAGCGACCAGTTTAATACTGGCGTCGTGTTCTTGCTCTGCGATTGGTTTAACTTCAACGCCCATAATATCGGCAAGCTTTTCAACGGTATCAGCGCCACCAGGCACACATAAATTTACTTCTTCACCGTTAGCAACCGCTTCAGCATAGGGTTTGCAACCAGGGTAGCCACATTGGCCACATTGTGTTTGTGGTAACTCTGCATCGATCTGTTCAACGACAGGGTTACCTTCAATTTTGAAACGAATAGCAGCCCAGCCGAGGCCCAGCCCAAACAAAGCGGCGAGAATAACAAGGGTAATAATTGCAATCAGAATAGTAGTCATAGTTATCAATAGTTAAAGTTTAACCAAGCCCGTGAAGCCCATGAACGCAAGTGACATAAGACCTGCAGTGATCATAGCGATTGAAGTACCCTTAAAAGGGGCCGGGACGTTTGCAGCTGCGATACGCTCACGCATAGCAGCAAATAATATAAGCACTAATGAGAAACCGACTGCAGCACCAAAGCCATACACAGCACTTTCGACAAAGTTATGTTTTTCATTAATGTTTAGTAATGCCACACCAAGTACAGCGCAGTTAGTCGTGATCAACGGTAAGAAAATACCTAACAAACGATAAAGCGTAGGGCTGGTTTTATGCACTACCATTTCGGTAAATTGCACAACCACGGCGATCACTAGAATGAAACTGAGCGTTCGAAGATATTCTAAGCCGAGCGGCGTTAAAATATAAGTTTCGACGAGGTATGAAGACATTGCTGCGATGGTTAATACAAACGTTGTCGCAAACGACATACCTATTGCACTTTCTAATTTACTAGAAACACCCATAAATGGGCATAGACCCAAAAATTTAACGAGCACAAAGTTGTTAACAAGCACAGTGCTTACAAGCAGTAAGAGATATTCGGTCATGATGAAGTAATACAGTTACTATGGGAGGCTATATTATCGGGTATCTGTATCATTGTTACAATAGAAAAGTCGTAAATTGATAACGTAAAAAGGCTAATAATCAATTAGTCTCCATACGTTATCTTGGGTTTCTAGGCTTTAACTGGCTATTTTACTGAGCGGGGCAGGTCTTGCAATGAGATAACCTTGAATTCCGTCGACGTGCATAGATTCAAGTAATTGTTTTTGTGCTAACTCTTCAACACCTTCTGCAATGACCTGGCAGCTCATGCGATGGGCGACATCGACAATCATGCGCAAAAATTGTTGGCTAGCATTATCGTCAGTAATTGATTTAATTAAGCCGCTGTCTATCTTAATATAATTTGGTTTCAGTTCTTTAAACAACTTGAATGAACTAATGCCGTGACCAAACTTACTGATTGCAGACCGGCTACCGACACGACGTAGCATATCAATGACGCGTTTACTCGAGACGATATTTCGTTCTAATATGACTTCATCTATTTCGAAAACAAGGTTGGCTGCAATATTAGGTTCACGTAACAACAGCCGCTCCAACCAGACGATAAATGCGCTACTTTGTACAGAATGCGAGGTTAAATTCACCCCCCAGTGACTATTACCATCCATTTGGGTGCGGCTATTACTGATAATATTTTCAATGATGAGTTGATCTAATTTGACGGTATAATCTAAGCGTTGTGCCATCGCAAATAAGGTGTGTGTAGGCAACATCGAATTATTACTACCAATAAAGCGGGTATATATCTCTTGATAGTTTTTCATATTGCGATGAATTGGCTGCACCGGTTGGCTTAGTAGCATCAGACTACGCTTATTGATGATATCTTCTATCACATCCTGCCAGTAAGCTTGCCCTTGATTATCTTGCTGGCTATCTTGTTGTTGGAAAGCCCAATAATTTGGACCTTCAAGTTGCGCTTTGGCTAATGCCGTATCTGCACGAGCCAGTACTTGTTCGGGGTGATGGCCTGAATGAATGGTGGTTATGCCAATATAAGCGACATTTTCTAATTCATGCAGCGATTGATATTCGTCTAAGTTGGCTTTGATCTCTCGCGCTAATTTATGTGCGACTGCGGCCGTCATATTTGGAATTATAATCGCAAAATCAGGTCCGGAAACACGGTATAACTGGCTATCCGGATAGCGTTTAGTGCATTGCTTCAGCATATTGGATATATCTTTTAAATAACTATCCCCGAGTTGAAAGCCGCTGTGCTTATTGATATGCCCTAACGCAGACGCTCGCACTAACGCGAGGATGGCCGACTGAGATTGTTTTTTCTCGGATAAAATATCCACAAGCTCACCACGAAAATAAAACCGATTGTATAAACCAGTTAAATTATCCATGTTGATTTGTTTTGATAGTGCTTCAATTTCATCGTGTTGGCTTTGTAATTCTTTATGATGCTCGGCTTTATGTTGAGCTAAAAGACGCGTTACAGCTGGAAATGATGGGTGCTTTGGTTTTGTGGTATTACCGATTTCAAGCAAAATGTTTTTTTCTAAACGTACGAATAATCGTTTAACTGAGGCTAGGCATAATAAGTAAGCGATCAAGAGTGAAATAGTAAAAGTACTTAACAGTTGGATCACGACATTATCTTTTTCACTGAACCTTAACTTAAACTTATAACTAAATAAGTCAGTCGCCCCTGAAAAATTTTTCGCTAACTGCGGAAAGATAAGTTGGATTAGAGTGGGGTAGTTGAAATTGGATTTCCAACTTGAAGATATTGATTCTGTTTGAATGAATAGCTGGCTTAACGCGAGGCTGTCTGTCAGTAATTTGGTATTATCATCAGTAATTGCATCAATCGTTATCTTTTGACTTAATGCATCATTAACCGCACTGCCTTGAACTGCCAATGATGAGTTTAATGAGTTATAGCTGAAACCTAATGCACTGAACATCATGCATAAGAAAACAAATGTGATAAAAAGATTGCAGCGAAAATAATCCGTCATTTTCATTATCCCTATAGTATTTTTTACATCCCTGTAGTGGCTAGGGTACCTTGTTTAGGTATATAAAAATACGTATAGGTGGAAAGGGATAGAGAATATGAGATAGGGGACACTATTTTTATCGTAAATGAAAAAAGACCCAGTTATGTACATAACTGGGTCTTCGTTCTTTAATTAAAAAGAATTTGGCTCCCCTTGCTAGACTTGAACTAGCGACATATGGATTAACAGTCCACCGTTCTACCAACTGAACTAAAGGGGAATAAATTGTGTGCTTCTGTTGAAGCTAATCTGTTGAATAACACTTCATAGGTTATTTCAATATAGTCTTATTCTTGACTTAAACAAATTGGCTCCCCTTGCTAGACTTGAACTAGCGACATATGGATTAACAGTCCACCGTTCTACCAACTGAACTAAAGGGGAATAAATTGTGTGCTTCTGTTGAAGCTAATCTGTTGAATAACACTTCATAGGTTATTTCAATATAGTCTTATTCTTGACTTAAACAAATTGGCTCCCCTTGCTAGACTTGAACTAGCGACATATGGATTAACAGTCCACCGTTCTACCAACTGAACTAAAGGGGAATTATTCTTTTTATAAACAGCTATGTAATAAACCGTTTAGGTAATATGGCTCCCTTTGCTAGACTTGAACTAGCGACATATGGATTAACAGTCCACCGTTCTACCAACT